>NZ_JAPTFQ010000037.1:0-43925 GCF_030985535.1 Stenotrophomonas sp. Sm2128 | reverse complement strand
ACCGTTGGTCGGGCGACAACTGAACCAAGAGCTCCTCGTGCCCAAGACTTTCCATCGAACCGACCGTGTCTCCGCCCAGCTGCGCCGTGAACTCGGCACCCTGGTGCACAACGCCGTGCGCGAGCACGGGTTGCCCTCGGTGAGCGTGTCCGACGTGGAAATCACCCGCGACATGGCCCATGCCAAGGTGTTCGTCACCGCGCTGATGCCGGAACGTTCGGCCGAAGCCGTGGCCGGCCTGAAGGAGCTGGGCTACCGCCTGCGCATGGACCTGGCACGCGCGATGAAGCTGCGCCACGTGCCGGAGCTGCATTTCCACTACGACGACTCGGTCGACCGTGGTGAGCACATCGACAACATCCTGCGCGACCTGCCCGATACGCTGGCCGCGGAGAAGCGTCGCGAGAGCGACGAAGAATAACCGCGTGGCGCCGGGCATGCCCGGCGTTGTTGCATTCCGGCTGCGCGATGTCTGATGCAGACCGCGCTGCGGCAGTCGAGCATGGCTCGACCCTACAAAATTCTGCCATGACCCGAATTCAGTTCCGCCGCCTGGATGGCATCCTGCTGCTCGACAAGTCGACCGGCATGAGTTCCAACGCCGCCCTGCAGGTAGCCCGCCGCCTGTTCCGCGCCGAGAAAGGGGGGCACACCGGCAGCCTTGACCCGCTGGCCACCGGCCTGCTGCCGCTGTGCTTCGGCGAGGCAACCAAGATCGCCGGCCTGCTACTCGGCTCGGCCAAGGCCTACGACGCCGAGATCGTTCTGGGCCAGACCACCGATACCGACGATGCCGAAGGCCAGTTGCTGCTGCAGCGCCCGGTGCCGGCCATCAGTGCCGAAGCGCTGCAGGCCGCACTGGCGGCGCTGACCGGCAACATCCGCCAGCGTGCCCCGATCTATTCGGCGCTGAAGCAGGGCGGTGAGCCGCTGTATGTGAAGGCCCGCCGCGGCGATGTCATCGAAGCGCCCGAACGCGAGGTGCAGGTACATGCCATCGAGGTGCTGGAGCAGCAGCCGGAACGGTTGCGGCTGCGCGTGACCTGCGGCTCCGGCACCTACATCCGCAGCCTGGCCCGCGACCTGGGCGAGGCGCTGGGCTGTGGTGCCCACATCAGCGCACTGCGTCGGCTCTGGGTCGAGCCGTTCCGTGAGCCGGTGATGGTCACCCTGGACCAGCTGCGGGCGATGGTCGAGGCGGGTGACGAGGCGGGCATGGACGCGCTGCTGCTGCCGCTGGCGGCCGGCCTGGCCGAGTACCCGCGGGTCGACCTGGATGCCGACCAGACCCACCGCTTCTGCGTCGGCCAGCGCCAGCGCGATCTGTCCTGGCCGCGTGGCCTGGTGGCGGTGTTTGGTCCGGACGACGCTGTCCAGGGCCTGGGCCAGGTCGACGAAAGCGGCCTGCTGGCCCCGCAGCGTCGTTTCAACCTCTGACCTGGGCCTGCCGGTTCAGCCCCGGTCCTTGTCCCGGACGCCCCCGGCCGTTACAATTTCGCGGCCGTTTTCCGGCAGCCTGCCTGGCGCAGGTTTCATCCTCGTAGTCCACGGCGAGCCTGGCGGTGCGCGAAGCGCGTTCCTGCCGGCCACGCATCACAGAGAAAAAGAAATGTCGATCGACACCCAGAAGGTCATTGAAGACAACAAGCGCAGCTCGGCTGATACCGGCTCCCCGGAAGTCCAGGTTGCGCTGCTGACCGCCCGCATCGAACTGCTGACCGGCCACTTCAAGACCCACAAGAAGGACCACCACAGCCGCCGCGGCCTGCTGCAGATGGTCAACCGCCGTCGCAGCCTGCTCGACTACCTGAAGAAGAAGGACGTCGAGCGCTACAAGGCCCTGATCGAGAAGCTTGGCCTGCGTCGCTAAGCAACGAATCCCCCGCGGCGCAGCGATGCGCCGCGGTTTTGTTTTGTAGTACCGCAATCCCCGATTCAGGCCGGAACGATCCGGCCACCCGCTGGCGGCAAGGGTCGCCGACGGTCCAAATTCGCAGACAGCATCCCCAAGGACACCCTCCGTGGCAAAAATCACCAAAACCTTCCAGTACGGCAAGCACACCGTCACGCTTGAGACCGGCGAAGTCGCCCGTCAGGCCAGCGGCGCCGTCATCGTCAAGATGGACGACACCGTACTGCTGGTCACCGCCGTCGCCGCCAAGAGCGCGCGCGAAGGCCAGGACTTCTTCCCGCTGACCGTCGATTATCAGGAAAAGTTCTACGCCGGCGGCCGTATCCCGGGTGGTTTCTTCAAGCGTGAAGGCCGTGCGACCGAGAAGGAAACCCTGATCTCGCGTCTGATCGACCGTCCGATCCGTCCGCTGTTCCCGGAAGACTACAAGAACGAAGTGCAGATCATCGCCACGGTCATGTCGTTGAACCCGGACGTGGACGGCGACATCCCGGCCCTGATCGGTGCCTCCGCTGCCCTGGCCCTGGCCGGCACCCCGTTCATGGGTCCGATCGGCGCTGCCAAGGTCGGTTACAAGAACGGCGAGTACATCCTGAACCCGACCGTCAGCGAACTGGCTGACTCGCAGCTGGAACTGGTCGTCGCCGGTACCTCCAACGCCGTGCTGATGGTTGAATCCGAAGCCGCGCTGCTGTCCGAAGAAGTGATGCTGGGCGCCGTGACCTTCGGTCACCGCGAAATGCAGAAGGTCATCAACGCGATCAACGAGCTGACCGTCGAAGCCGGCACCAAGCCGTCGACCTGGGAAGCCCCGGCCAAGAACGACGCGCTGATCTCCGCCCTGAAGGAAGCCATCGGCCCGCGCCTGGGCGAAGCCTTCCAGGTGCGTGACAAGCTGCAGCGCCGCGACGCCATCTCGGCAATCAAGAAGGACGTGTTCGAAACCCTGGCTGGCCGCGTGGCCGCCGAAGGCTGGAACCCGGCCGAGCTGTCGAAGGAATTCGGCGAGCTGGAATACCGCACCATGCGTGACTCGGTGCTGGACACCAAGGTCCGTATCGACGGCCGTGCGCTGGACACCGTCCGCCCGATCGCCGTGAAGACCGGTGTGCTGCCGCGTACCCACGGTTCCTCGCTGTTCACCCGTGGCGAAACCCAGGCCATCGTGACCATCACCCTGGGCACCGCCCGTGACGGCCAGGTCATCGACGCCGTTGCCGGTGAGTACAAGGAAAACTTCCTGTTCCACTACAACTTCCCCCCGTTCTCGGTGGGTGAGTGCGGCCGCATGATGGGCCCGAAGCGCCGCGAAATCGGCCACGGTCGCCTGGCCAAGCGCGGCGTGCTGGCTGTCATGCCGTCGCTGGAAGCCTTCCCGTACACCATCCGCGTCGTCTCGGAAATCACCGAGTCGAACGGTTCCTCGTCGATGGCCTCGGTCTGCGGTTCCTCGCTGGCCCTGATGGACGCCGGCGTGCCGGTGAAGGCGCCGGTTGCCGGTATCGCCATGGGTCTGGTCAAGGAAGGCGAGCGCTTCGTCGTCCTGTCCGACATCCTGGGTGACGAAGATCACCTGGGCGACATGGACTTCAAGGTGGCCGGTACCGCTGAGGGCATTTCCGCCCTGCAGATGGACATCAAGATCGAAGGCATCACCGAAGAGATCATGAAGCAGGCCCTGCAGCAGGCCAAGGCTGGCCGTCTGCACATCCTGGGCGAAATGGCTCACGGCCTGACCGCTCCGCGTGAAGAGCTGTCGGACTACGCGCCGCGCCTGCTGACCATCAAGATCCACCCGGACAAGATCCGCGAAGTGATCGGCAAGGGTGGTTCGACCATCCAGGCCATCACCAAGGAAACCGGCACCCAGATCGACATCCAGGACGACGGCACCATCGTCATCGCTTCGGTCAACGCCATCGCTGCGCAGGCCGCCAAGGCCCGCATCGAGCAGATCACCTCGGACGTCGAACCGGGCCGCATCTATGAAGGCAAGGTCGCCAAGATCATGGACTTCGGTGCGTTCGTCACCATCCTGCCGGGCAAGGACGGTCTGGTCCACGTGTCGCAGATCTCCAGCGATCGCGTCGAGAAGGTCGGCGACGTGCTGAAGGAAGGCGATGTGGTCAAGGTCAAGGTGCTGGAAGTCGACAAGCAGGGCCGTATCCGCCTGTCGATGAAGGCCGTGGAAGAAGGCGACGCCGCCAGCGCCGAGTAATCGACCTCCGGTCGATTACGGTAGGTGTCAACCTTGGTTGACACGCTTCTGGAATCGCTGAATTGAAAAAGCGGGCTTCGGCCCGCTTTTTCTTTGCCTCGCTGTTATGAAGAACCGCGCACCCAGGTCGTTGCATGTCCTGCCGCGGTGCACGAGAGGCGCTACGCAGCCATCGTTCTGTCGCGGTTGCGCGGATCGCACCTGTCCACTGGACGACATGCCGCGACAACCATCCCGCAGCCCCATCCGTTTGCTAACGTGGCTGCGCCTTCGAACCGGGAGATCCCATGTTCCGCCAGACCGTGGCCGTCCTTGCCGTGCTGATTGCCGGCGCCCTGCCCATTGCCTTGCATGCCGCGCCCGCACAGCCGCCGATCTTCGGTGCCTACTACCCCGGCGGCTCGGCCGCGCGCTACCCGGTGTCGAGCATTCCGGCCGAGCGCCTCACCCACCTGTTCTACGCGTTCTCCACCATCGAGGACGGCCGCTGCACGGTCGGCGCCGAAGCGCCGAAGAATTTTGCTGCGCTGGCCGAGCTGAAGAAGGCGCACCCGCATCTGCGCACGCTGATCTCAATTGGTGGATGGGGCGCAGGTGGATTCTCCGATGCAGCGCTGACCGAGGCCAGCCGCAAGCGCCTGGTCGACTCGTGCATGGCGCTGTTCTTCGACCGCCATGCCGGCAGCTTCGATGGCGTGGACATCGACTGGGAGTTCCCGGTCAGTGGCGGACCGAAGGAGCTGGCGCACCGCCCGCAGGATCGCGCCAACCTGACCCGGCTCGCGCAGGCGTTCCGCGTGGCACTCGACGCGCACGGGCGCAAGGAGCGACAGCCGATGCTGCTGACCGCCGCGCTGGCCGCCGGTCGCCTGCAGACCGATGGCCCCTACGATCCAGCAGCGAGCTACGACCTGCCGGCGTTGGCCAAGGTGTTCGATTTCATCAACCTGATGAGCTACGACATGGGCACCGGTTTCTCGGCGGTGTCGACCTTCAACGCGCCGCTGCATGAAGTGCCGGCCGATCCGCTGGCCCCGGAGCTGCGGCGCTGGAACCACGTGGCCGGCGCGGTGCAGTACTACCGCGAGCACGGCGTGCCGGCCGAGAAGCTGGTGCTGGGCGTACCGTTCTACGGGCGCGGCTTCAAGGTCACCGGCGATGCAGCGGATGGTCTGTACCAGTCCTACAGTGCGCCGGCCGATGCCGGCGACTGGCGGGTGATCAAGGCGCGCTATCTCGATCAGCCGGGTTGGACGAAACACTGGCAGCCGCAGGCGCAGAGCCCGTGGCTGTACAACGCCGGGCAGAAGATCTTCATCAGCTATGAAGACCCGCGCTCGATCGGGCTGCGTGCGCAGTTCGCCCGTGAGCAGGGCCTGGCCGGGGTCTTCATGTGGGAGCTGACCGGCGACGACGAACAGGCCAGCCTGCTCAACGCCATGCTGGGCCCCTGGCAGAAGGCGCGCATCGGCGATTGAGCTGCATCAGGCGATGCCCGGCGCAATGCCGCAACGCCATTGGCCCAACCCTGCACAGCAGGGCCACGCCCGCAGCGTTACGCTGCGGGCATGATCCATCTTGAACGCCTGGACCACCTGGTCCTCACCGTCGCCGACATCGACCGCAGCTGTGACTTCTACCAGCGCGTGCTCGGCATGCAGGTCGTGCGCTTCGGCGCGGGTCGTACCGCGCTGCAGTTCGGCCAGCAGAAGATCAATCTGCATGCGGCCAGTGCTCCGCTGCAGCCGCATGCGCTGCGGCCCACGCCGGGCAGTGCCGACCTGTGCCTGGTCACGCGCATGGCGACAGTCGATGTGCTGTCCCACCTACAGGCGCAGTCCGTTGCAGTGGAAGAGGGGCCGGTTGCACGCACCGGCGCGCTGGGGCCGATCGAATCGGTGTATTTCCGCGACCCGGATGGCAACCTGATCGAAGTGAGTCGTTACCCCGGCGAGGCATGATCCTGCTTGGGTAGCGTCGAGCTTGCTCGACGGTGCTTGGCGCGAAATCAACAGCTGTCGAGCAAGCTCGACGCCACAGGGGGCGTTGCGCGCAACGGTAGGTAGCGCCGGGGCATGCCCGGCGAAGGTTCAGTTGGCCCAGACGCTGTTGGGATCGCCGTTGCGGGCGCGGCGCTGGCTGGCCACTGCCAGGCGGGCAAAGCCGAAGGCCATGGCCAGCGCGATGGCGTCGACCCAGAACAGCGGCCAGTGGCCACGCGCGGCGGCGCGCCACAGCCAGTCACCATTGAGTGCGCCGTGCAGCACCGGTACCAGCGCGGTACTGATCGCCGCCGCCCACAGCAACTCGCGTGCGGCCTGCGCCGGGCGTCGCAGCGCGGCCCACAGCGCACAGGCCGCCCAACTGCCGAAGCAGCCCCAGCGGATGCCGCGATCGACCGCTGTCGGCGCCAGCCGCTCCAGCACCAGCGCGGTGACGAACGCGACCGAGATCGCCACGCACAGGCCGATGCACACGCCGACCGTCGCCCGCGCCATGTTCACCCCGGCGCGCGGCTGCTGCGGCTGGCGACGCTTGCGCCGCGACTCGATCCACAGCAGGTTGCCCGAATAGAACAGGAACGCACCGCCAAGGCCGAGCAGGAAGTACAGCCAGACCACCACGCCGTTGCCGAATTCGCCGAAGTGCAGCGCGTAGGCGGCGCTGAGCGTGGCGTGGTTGGCGTCGCGCTGGCCCGGCAGCTGCGAGGCCAGAACGTCGCCGGTGGCCACGTCCAGCGCCACCGCGCCAAGCGGGCCGAGCGTGCCGGTGGATTCGCCGGTGATCTCGATGGTGGCATTGGCATCGCCGGCATTGGCCAGCTTCAGGTAGGCCGGTTCGAAGTTGGCCACGCCCTGTGCGCGGGCGACTTCAAGCGCGCGCGCATGCAGCACGCGCAGGCTGCCCGGCGGTGCCGGAATGCCACTGGCATCGCGCACGGGCGCGGTGTCCATCGCCGTCGGCACCGCCTGCAGCGCCTTGCCGTCGTAGATCAACGGGTTGAGCAGGGCCATCTGCACGAACACCAGACAGAGCAGGGCACCGGTCACCGCGAACATCAGGTGGAAAGGCAGGCTGAGCACGCCGATCACGTTGTGCGCGTCCTGCCACAGCTGCTTCAGGTTGCGGCCCGGACGCAGCGCGAACAGGTCGCCGAGCAGCTTCGGCAGATGGATCACCAGGCCGCTGAGCAGTGCCATGCCGTACAGCAGGCTGACAATGCCCATCACGTAGATCCCGGCTACGGGCAGGCCGAGGCTGTAATGGAGCTCGTTGACCAGTTCGGCCAGTCCGGTCTGCGGTGGTGTGGGGCTGCCGGCGATCTGGCCGGGCCAGGCATAGCGCCAGCTGCCGTCATCGGCCTGCCAGTACGCAAGCGGCTGCGGGTGTTCGGCGCCGGGGAAGGTCATGCCGACGTGGCGGCGTGCCTCCGGATGCGCAGCCAGCACGTCGTCCAGCAGGTACTGCGCATCGTCCAGCCCGGCGGGCAGTGCGGTGGCGGCTCCCGGGGTCTGCCACAGTGGCAGGTCGTGATGGAACAGGGTCAGCGCACCTGCGTAGAAGGCCACGAACAGGCCGAAGCCGGCCACCAGGCCGACCCAGGTATGCAGGGTGGTGAACGTGCGCAGGGTCTGCGAACTGAACTTCATGGGAGAGGTCTCATTGCACTGCGCCGGTCAGGCGCAGCAGCCCGAGCATGGCGAAGCCGGCGGCGGCGCTGCCACCCAGCACCAGCCAGGCGCGCAGCCCGCTGCGGAAACTGAACGCCCACAGGGCGGCCAGCATCCACAGCGGGATGAAAGCGATCAGGGTCGGCACCAGCGCCCGCTGCCAGGGGCCGGGCGGTACCCATGCCAGCAGGCCGGTCGCGGCCGCGGCCAGGAGGAAGCCGGCCACGGTGCCAGCGAAGGCGCGCGGCCACATCAGGGCGACTCCGTGCCGGGACGGTGCCAGGCGGCCAGCGCCGGCAACAGCATCGCGGCCAGCATCCAGGTGCACAACATCGCCACCAGGCCGGCGGCAAAGCCGAGCTCGGCCATCCACAGCCACAGCGCGGCGGCAGCGGCGACCAGGCCGATCTGGCGGCCCAGGCGGCCGGCGCGGCGCAGGCGCGGCCAGCGGCAATGCGGCGAAGCGGCATAGAAGGCCAGCGCCGAGAACATCGCTGCCAGCATGCCCAGGCTGCAGAAGCCGAGCGTGGAAAGGCCGACGGTGATCATTGCGGGCGGCCGGCGTGGCAGCGGGCCGGCGAACGCGGGGCACGGGCGGGGCCGGCGGAAGCCGGTCGGAGCGGGTGGCGCATCACGGGGTCCTGGGGGAAGGCGGGCAGGCTGGCACGGAGCGGCCTGCGCCGACATGGTAATCATTGCGATTTCACGCCGCCAGCGAGGCACATTCAGCCGACCGTACGGTAGCCCTTGGGCTTTCCCGTGCGCTGGTTTAAGATCATCGTAGAACCCTGACTGGAACAAGGTGGCCCGCGCCCAGCGCCGGCCGAGCGTGCGACATGAGCACTACCACCGCCCACTGTTGACCTGCCCCCGAAGGCCCTGTGTTCCAGGCGCCCTCGCGGCGCTTTTTTATTGCCCGGGCGCCGCCCCGGGAACGCTTTCCAGCCCGCTCAGCGGGCCCCGCACGAAGCCACTGCGATGATCAACATTACTCTTCCCGACGGCAGCCGCCGCGAATTTGAAAACCCCGTCAGCGTCATGGAGGTCGCCCAGTCGATCGGCGCCGGCCTGGCCAAGGCCACCATCGCCGGTGCCGTGGATGGCGTGCTGGTCGATGCCAGCGACGTCATCGACCACGATGCCAGCCTGCGCATCATCACCGCCAAGGACGAGGAGGGCGTGGAGATCATCCGCCACTCCTGCGCCCACCTGGTCGGCCACGCCGTCAAGCAGCTCTACCCGGACGTGAAGATGGTGATCGGCCCGGTGATCGCCGAAGGCTTCTATTACGACATCTACTCCGAGCGCCCGTTCACCCCGGACGACATGGCCGCGATCGAGAAGCGCATGGGCGAGCTGATCGCCCAGGACTACGACGTCATCAAGAAGATGACCCCGCGCGCCGAAGTGATCGAGATCTTCAAGGCCCGTGGCGAGGACTACAAGCTGCGCCTGATCGAGGACATGTCCGAGGACATCCAGGCGATGGGCATGTACTACCACCAGGAATACGTGGACATGTGCCGTGGCCCGCACGTGCCGAACACGCGCTTCCTGAAGGCCTTCAAGCTGACCCGCATCTCCGGCGCCTACTGGCGCGGCGACGCGCAGAACGAGCAGCTGCAGCGCATCTACGGCACCGCCTGGGCCGACAAGAAGCAGCTCGAGGCGTACATCAAGCGCATCGAAGAAGCTGAAATGCGCGACCACCGCCGCATCGGCAAGCAGCAGGACCTGTTCCACCTGCAGGAAGAAGCACCGGGCCTGGTGTTCTGGCACCCGAAGGGCTGGGCGCTGTGGCAGGTGGTCGAGCAGTACATGCGCAAGGTCTACCGCAACAGCGGCTATGGCGAAGTGCGCTGCCCGCAGATCCTGGACGTGAGCCTGTGGAAGAAGTCCGGTCACTGGGACAACTACCAGGACAACATGTTCTTCACCGAATCGGAGAAGCGCACGTACGCGGTCAAGCCGATGAACTGCCCGGGCCACATCCAGGTGTTCAACCAGGGCCTGCACAGCTACCGCGACCTGCCGATCCGCTATGGTGAGTTCGGTTCCTGCCATCGCAACGAGCCGTCCGGCGCGCTGCACGGCATCCTGCGCGTGCGTGGCTTCACCCAGGACGACGGCCACGTGTTCTGCACGGAAAACCAGATCGAGTCGGAAGTGACGGCCTTCCACCAGCAGGCGCTGGCGGTCTACCAGCACTTCGGTTTCGACGAGATCCAGATCAAGATCGCGCTGCGCCCGGAATCGCGCCTGGGCGACGACGCCACCTGGGACAAGGCCGAAGGCGCGCTGCGCTCGGCGCTGACCGCCTGTGGCGTGGAATGGCAGGAGCTGCCGGGCGAGGGCGCCTTCTACGGCCCGAAGATCGAGTACCACCTGAAGGACGCCATCGGCCGTACCTGGCAGCTGGGCACCATGCAGGTCGACTTCATGATGCCGGGCCGCCTGGGCGCCGAGTACGTGGACGAGAACAGCCAGAAGAAGCATCCGGTCATGCTGCACCGCGCCATCGTCGGCTCGATGGAGCGCTTCCTGGGCATCCTGATCGAGCACCATGCCGGCCAGTTCCCGGCCTGGCTGGCCCCGACCCAGGTGGTGGTGGCCAACATCACCGACGCCCAGGCCGACTACGTCTCGGGCGTGACCAAAACCCTTGCGGAGCAAGGCTTCCGCGTCAGCTCGGATTTGCGTAACGAGAAGATCGGCTATAAAATCCGCGAGCATACGTTGCAGCGCGTGCCCTACCTGCTGGTCATTGGTGACCGCGAGAAGGAAAATGGGGCTGTGGCGGTGCGTACGCGTTCTGGCGAAGACCTGGGCAGCATGAGCCTGCAGGCCTTCATCGAGCGGCTCCACGCCGAGGGCGCGTAAGCAAAGGTCCGGTCCGGGCGCACAGGCACCCGGGCCGGTTCGATACCCTTGGGAGAACGTAATATCAGCACCCCTGACAACAAACAGAACCGCAAGAATCAGGAAATCCGTGTGCCGCGCGTCCGCGTGATCGGCAGTGACGGAGAAATGATCGGCGTGTTGTCGCGCGACGAAGCGCTGTCCATGGCCGAAGATGAAGGCCTGGACCTGGTCGAGATCCAGCCGCAGGCCGATCCGCCGGTCTGCAAGATCATGGACTTCGGCAAGTTCAAGTTCGAAGCGCAGAAGAAGGCCAGCGAGGCCAAGAAGAAGACCAAGCAGGTCGAGATCAAGGAAGTGAAGTTCCGTCCGGTCACGGACGAGGGCGACTACCAGATCAAGCTGCGCAAGATGCGCGGGTTCCTCGAAGATGGTGACAAGATCAAGGTCAACATCCGTTTCCGTGGCCGTGAAATGAGCCACCAGGAACTGGGCCGCGAAATGGCCAACCGGATCGAGACCGATCTGGGCGAGGACATCGTCATTGAATCCCGTCCGCGCCTGGAAGGGCGTCAGATGGTCATGATGATCGCGCCGAAGAAGAAGACCTGAGGCCTGACGGGCCGCCTTCCGGGGCGCCTGGCTGAATGGTTCAGGGTAAGGGGACGCCGCTGGCGTCCCTTTGCTTTTGCAGGACGCCGGTGAATCGCCGGTAAAGGGTTGCAGGGGCTGGTGGCAGGGCGGTTTTGCCTGTATCATGCCCGGCTCGACCCACCCAGGACGGGTCGTACGCCGATCATGGCAGGACGGAAAGAGCGGCCCAGGCCGCCGCCAGATCAGTCAGAAACCAGGGTCATATCCCATCAAGGACATTGCAATGCCCAAGATCAAGACCAACCGGGCAGCGGCCAAGCGTTTCCGCAAGACCGCCTCGGGCAAGTACAAGTGCGGCCACGCCAACCGTAGCCACATCCTCACGAAGAAAGCGACCAAGCGTAAGCGTAATCTGCGTCAGACGGGCCATGTCCGTGCAGAAGACGCAGGCCGTCTGGACCGCATGCTCCCTTACCTCTGAGGAACTGAAAAATGGCACGAGTTAAGCGTGGCGTACAGGCGCGTCGCCGCCACAAGAAAATCCTGGATCTCGCCAAGGGCTATTACAACGCCCGCCGCAAGGTCTTCCGCGTCGCCAAGCAGGCGGTCATCAAGGCACAGCAGTACGCCTACATCGGCCGTAAGCAGAAGAAGCGCAACTTCCGTTCGCTGTGGATCACCCGTATCAATGCGGCTGCCCGCATCAACGGCCTGAGCTACAGCCGCTTCATGAACGGTCTGCTGAAGGCCGGCATCACCCTGGATCGCAAGGTCCTGGCTGACATCGCCGTGCACGACGCAGCCGGTTTTGCTGCGCTGGCCGAAAAGGCCAAGGGCGCGCTGGCGGCATAAGTCCTTCCCGATGCCGTAACCGTTCACTCGGACGGTGTCAGGTCAAGGCAATGCATGGGGAAGGGCGCAAGTCCTTCCCCATTCTTTTTTGGGTCCCGGCGAGGCCACGACGGCAGCGCGGGGACGGCGGTGGCGACAGGGGTCGGCCCTTCGCGCATCGCGATGGCAGATCGACTGGAGTTCCAGCCCCCCATGAGCGACATCCAATCCCTCACCACCCAGGCGCTGGCCGATGTGGCCGCCGCACAGAGCCCCGACGTGCTGGAGCAGCTGCGCGTGGCCCTGCTTGGCAAGAGCGGCAGCATCACCTCGCAGCTCAAGCAGCTCGGTGCCCTGCCGGCCGACGAGCGCAAGGCCGCCGGTGAAGCGATCAACCAGGCCCGCGACGTGCTGACCCGCGCGCTGGGCGAGCGCAAGGCGCTGCTGGAAGACGCGGCACTGGATGCGCGCCTGGCCGCCGAAGCCATCGACATCACCCTGCCGGGCCGCAATGGCGACCGTGCCGGCCTGCACCCGATCACCCGCACCCTGGAGCGCATCACCGGCATCTTCGGCCGGCTGGGCTACGAGCTGTCGGAAGGGCCGGAGATCGAGGACGACTGGCACAACTTCGAGGCGCTGAACTTCCCGCCGCACCACCCGGCGCGCGCCATGCATGACACCTTCTACTTCGGCGACGGCCGCCTGCTGCGTACGCATACCTCCGGTGTGCAGGTGCGCTACATGGGCGACCACGCGCCGCCGCTGCGCATGATCGCCGCCGGCAAGGTGTACCGCAGCGACAGCGACCAGACCCACTCGCCGATGTTCCACCAGGTGGAAGGCCTGCTGGTCGACGAGCATTCGACCTTCGCCGACCTGAAGGGCACGTTGGCCGAGTTCGTGCGCGCGTTCTTCGAGCGCGATTTCGAGATGCGTTTCCGTCCCAGCTACTTCCCGTTCGTTGAACCGGGCGCGGAAGTGGACATCGCCTGGCAGCAGCCCGATGGCAGCACCCGCTGGCTGGAAGTGCTCGGCTGCGGCATGGTCCATCCGAACGTGCTGCGCAATGTCGGCATCGATCCGGAGCGTTACACCGGCTTCGCCTTCGGCATGGGCGTGGAGCGTTTCGCGATGCTGCGCTACGGCGTCAACGACCTGCGCGCGTTCTTCGAGAACGATGTGCGGTTCCTGAAGCAGTTCGCGTAAGCCGCAACCGTGTAGAGCCGAGCCATGCTCGGCTGCTTTCTGGATGGACGCCTGCTTGCGCATGCGCTGGGCGACCCCAAAAACCGCAACGGGAGGCACGCCTCCCACCAGGGTGACACCATGAAATTCTCCGAAAACTGGCTGCGCAGCCACGTCCCGACCTCCGCCTCGCGCGATGAGCTGAGCGCGGTGCTGACCGCCATCGGCCTGGAAGTGGAAGAAGTATCCGCGCTTGGCGAAGGCCTCGATCACGTGGTCGTGGCACGCATCGTTGAAGCCGTGCGCCATCCGGAAGCCGATCGCCTGCAGGTGTGCAGGGTCGATGCCGGGCAGGGCGAACTGCTGCAGATCGTGTGCGGCGCACCGAACGCACGCCCGGGCCTGGTCGCGCCGCTGGCGATGGTTGGCGCGCAGATCGGCGAGCTGAAGATCAAGCCGGCCAAGCTGCGTGGCGTCGAGTCCAACGGCATGCTGTGCTCGGCCAAGGAGCTGGGCCTGGACAGCGATGCGTCCGGCCTGCTGGAACTGCCGGACGATGCCCCGATCGGCCAGACCCTGGTCGAGTACCTGGGCCTGCCGGACGCCAGCATCGAGATCAAGCTGACCCCGAACCGCGCCGACTGCTTCAGCCTGCGCGGCATCGCCTACGACGTCGCCGCCGCCACCCGCAGTGAAGTGCTGGACTTCGCTGCCGACGCCATTCCGGCAGTCGGCAGCCGTGAGTTGAGCATCCAGCTCGACGCCGGCGCCGAAGCGCCGCGTTACCTGGGCCGTGTCATCGAAGGCGTCAATGCTGCCGCCAGGACCCCGCTGTGGATGGCCGAGCGCCTGCGCCGCAGCGGCGTGCGTCCGGTCTCGCTGCTGGTCGACATCACCCAGTACGTGATGCTGGAGCTGGGCCAGCCGATGCACGCGTACGACCTGGGCACCCTGCAGGGCAGCATCGCCGTGCGCCGTTCGCGCGCGGGCGAGACGCTGAAGCTGCTGGACGGCCGCGATGCTGCGCTGGACGACAGCTTCCTGGTGGTCACCGATGCTGACCGTGCGGTCGGCCTGGCCGGCCTGATGGGCGGCTTCGACACCCGCGTCACCGACGGGACCACCGCCGTGTTCCTGGAAGCCGCGCACTTCGCGCCGGCCGCGATCATGGGCCGTGGCCGCAAGCTGGGCCTGCACACCGATGCCGGCCATCGCTTCGAGCGCGGCGTCGATCCGGCGCTGCCGCGCACCGCGATCGAGTACGCCACCCGCCTGGTGCTGGACCTGGCCGGCGGTACCCCGGCACCGGTCACCGAGGCCGTGCGTGAAGCCGATCTGCCGCAGCCGGCGACCATCGTGCTGCGCCGCGCCCGCATCACCCGCGTGCTCGGCATCAGCATCGACGATGCCGAAGTCGAGCGCATCCTGCGCGCGCTTGGCATGGACGTGGTTGCCACCGCCGAGGGCTGGCAGGTCACGGCGCCGAGCCGCCGCTTCGACATCGCCATCGAAGAAGACCTGATCGAAGAGCTGGCCCGCATCCACGGTTACGAGCAGATCCCGACCACGCTGCCGGGCGGTGCCTCACGCGTGGCGATGCCGAGCGAGACCCAGCTGGACGCGCTGAGCGTGCGCCGCCAGCTGATCGCCCGTGACCAGCAGGAAACCGTCAACTTCGCCTTCGTCGACGACGCGCTGCTGACCCAGTGGCAGCTGCGCGACGGTCTGGTGCCGCTGGCCAACCCGCTGTCGGCGGAACTGGCGGTGATGCGTCCGTCGCTGCTGCCGGGCTTGGTCGCCACGCTTGGCCGCAATGCCGCGCGCCAGCTGGGCCGCGTGCGCCTGTTCGAGATCGGCCGTGTGTTTGCCCAGCAGGGCGGAGACGGCCAACCGGCGCCGCTGGAAACCCCGCGCGTGGCCGCTGCGGTCTGCGGTGAGGCGCAGGCGGTGCAGTGGGGCCTGCCGACCCGCAAGGTCGATTTCCATGACCTGAAGGGCGACCTGGAATCGCTGGCGGCTGCCAGTGGCGCGCAGCTGGAGTTCCGTCCGTCGGCCCGCGCCTACGGCCACCCGGCGCGTTCGGCCGAGGTGTTCCGCGATGGCGTGGCCATCGGCTGGATCGGCCAGATCCATCCGCGCCTGGCGCGGGCGATGGAGATCGAGGCCGACGTGTACGCCTTCGAGCTGGACCTGGAGCCGCTGACCGCCCGTCGCCTGCCGCGTGCCGGCGAGCTGTCGCGCTTCCCGGCGGTGCGCCGCGACCTGGCGTTCCTGGTGCCTGAGCAGGTGGCCTGGGCCGACCTGGCGGCGACCGTCCGCCAGGCCGCCGGCCCGCTGCTGCGCGACCTGAACCTGTTCGACCGCTATGTTGGCCAGGGCGTCGAGCCGGGCTTCAAGAGTCTCGCTATGGGCTTGATTTTGCAGGACAAGTCGCGCACTCTGACGGACCGCGACGTGGATGCGGTGGTGGCCGAGGCGGTCACTGCCATCGAGCGTGAACACCACGCCCGGATCCGCGGCTGAGCGGGCAGCACTCGGGGGTAGCAGGCAATGGCATTGACCAAGGCGGAGATGGCGGAAAAGCTGTTCGACGAAGTCGGTCTGAACAAGCGTGAAGCCAAGGAATTCGTCGACGCGTTTTTCGATGTGCTGCGTGAAGCATTGGAACAGGGACGTCAGGTGAAGCTGTCGGGCTTCGGTAATTTCGATCTGCGGCGCAAGAACCAGCGCCCGGGTCGCAACCCCAAGACCGGCGAGGAAATTCCGATTTCCGCCCGTACGGTGGTCACCTTCCGTCCGGGCCAGAAGCTCAAGGAGAGGGTGGAGGCTTATGCTGGATCCGGGCAGTAACCGCGAACTACCGCCGATCCCGGCCAAGCGCTACTTCACCATTGGTGAGGTCAGCGAGCTGTGCGACGTCAAGCCGCACGTCCTGCGCTACTGGGAAACCGAGTTTCCCAGCCTTGAGCCGGCCAAGCGCCGAGGCAACCGCCGCTACTACCAGCGCCATGACGTGCTGATGGTGCGGCAGATCCGCAGCCTGCTGTACGAACAGGGCTACACCATCGGTGGTGCCCGCCTGCGCCTGGATGGGCCCGATGCCCGCGAGGAATCGGCGCTGAGCAACCAGATCATCAAGCAGGTGCGCATGGAGCTGGAAGAAGTGCTGCAGTTGTTGCGCCGCTGATCCCATTTCCATCGTAATCCGCTATACTTCACGGCCCGCCGCACTGGCGGGCACATCGCAGCATCAGTCGGGGCGTAGCGCAGCCTGGTAGCGCATCTGCCTGGGGGGCAGAGGGTCGTCGGTTCGAATCCGGCCGTCCCGACCACTGTGATGAATCAAGGAGCCTGCGCAGCAATGCGCGGGCTTTTTTGTGCGTTCTGCAGATGCTGATCAGTCTTCCGCGAAGCGGTAGATGAGTTCCGGATCGCCTTCATCCAGGCCATGCACGATGCCGCTGCCCACGAAGCCGGCGGCAGCGAGCAGGCGTTGCATGCCCGTGTTGGAGGCATTGGTCGAGGTGAACAGCTTGCCGCCACCGCGCCACGTGATCGCGTGCCGCAGCAGGATGGCGCCGATGCCCTGGCTGCGCTGTTCGCGCGCCACCATCAACATTTCAATGAAGGCTTCGCCAAAGAAGTGGTGATGGATGACCAGGTAGCCGACGATCTTGCCGTCCTGCTCGGCGACCTGCACGACGCCGTGCGCCAGCCAGTCGGCAATCTGCATGATCCGCCGTGGATCAGTGGCTGCCACGCTGTCGAGCGCGATCAAGGCATCTGCGTCCTGCGGAATGCCGTCGCGCAGGTGTGGAGAAGAGGACGTCCGGTTCATCGCGGGCGCAGCTTCAGCAACAGGCCGCCACCCGACACAAAGCAGGCGAGCAGGACGGCAATCGACAGCGGCAGGTGGAATTCACTGCGACCGAACAGGGCGAAGGCCAGATGGATCAGTGCCGTGCCAATGCCGAGCCCCCCGCACGCCAGTGCATAGCTGCGCGCCGTGGATGTGCCCAGCACGATCTGGCGATAACCCCAAAGCACGGCGCCGACTGCGAACAGGTTGAACAGCAGGAAGCCCTGGATGCCACCGGGGACATGGAACATGGCCCATTCCTGCCAGAACGCAGCGTCGATCTGATGCAGGATCAACGCCAGCAGCGTCGCCAGATACCATCGTTCCATGTCGTGCTCCCTGCCGTGCAGGCCATAGTCTATCGACTCCGCCTGGCACGCACGCCTGCTCGATGCAGCCAGCGCGCGGCCGGCAGTCAATACACCCGGAACTCGGCACGGCAGCCGTCGCTGACCCACACCCCGCGGCGGTCCCATCCCCAGTTGCGGTCCTCGATGCAGGCTGTCACCGATTTCTGCCTGACCAGCCGTACCTCATGGCGCACGCGAATCCGGCACTCCTTGTCCTTGTTCTCGTAGGACTCGCAGACCAGGCGTTCGCCCTCGTTGTCGCGATCACGGCTGCGGCCACGTCCCGGCCAGCGGCCGTGTTCGTCGGCAACGAACTCGGCGCGGCAGCCGTCGGTCACCCACAGCATGCGCCGGCTCTGGCCCCAGTTCTGGTCTTCCACGCAACGGGTCACCGACAGCTGCCTGGCCAGGCGCATCGGTCCCTCGATGGGGCATTGCTCGGTCTTGTTGAACTGGGATTCGCAGCGCAGCGCTGGAATGTGATCAGTGTCGTAGTCCTGGGCGGCCACGGCGGTGGCGGCCAGCAGCAGGGCAAGGGCGGCGCCGGTGATCGGCAGCAGCGGGCGAAGGGTCATGGGGGAGCCTCGGGCGGGGATTCGGGCGGCAAGAATGACCCAGCACGGGGCCGTCGGAACGCATCGTTCCGGAAGCGGCTCAGGAGGGATTTAGTAGTGCGCACCAGCCCATGCAGAGGCTTACATCCCGTATCATCGCTGCACATCCGATCGCATCGGTTTACACCTTCTTACATGTCTTCCACGCCTGTCGGCGCAGCCTGTGGCTGCCGTCACTGGTGTGCGGGCGGCCTGCGGGGGAGGATGCGCGGACCACGACGACCACAGGGGGTTGCGTTGATCAGCAGTACCGTCATTCATCGCTCGGCCGACGCAGGTGGCGCCGAGGTGCGGGTCCTGGACACTACGTTCAAGGGCAAGCATGTGTTCGTTGCCTGGGGGCTGCGCGGGCCGGAACTGACCCGCAGCGCGGACCCGGCTGCCACTGTGGCTGCGCGCAAGGCATTGCATGCTGTTGCCGGGCATAGTGAAGGGCCGCGCAGCCCGGAAGTGTTCATCGCCAACCAGTCGGCAGTGGCGATCACGATCTATCGGCTGCTTACCGAAGCACGCTCCGGTGACGCCATCTTCTTCCTGTGCGATTCACCGGCGGTGGTCGAGTGGCTGATCACCGCGCTGGAGGTGCAGGGCGCGGACTGATTCCGCGCTCCTGCGCGCATTGATTCAAGCCAGGGCCGTGTCCACGGCGGCCCGCGCATGCAGGGCGGTGGTATCGAACAGCGGCACTGCACTGTCCTCCGGGCGTACCAGCAGCATGATCTCGGTGCAGCCAAGAATGATTGCTTCGGCACCGCGCGCCACCAGTCGCGCGATCACGCCGGCATAGACCTGCCGTGAGTGCTCGCTGACCACACCAGCGATCAATTCCTGGTAGATGATGTCGTGCACGCTGCGACGATCATCGGCTTCGGGTACCAGCACCTCCAGTCCGAAGCGATCCTGCAGCCGGCCGCGGTAGAAGTCCTGTTCCATGGTGAAGGCGGTGCCGAGCAGGCCCACCTTGCGTGCGCCTGCCTGCACGATGGCCTGGGCGGTGGGGTCGGCGATATGCAGCAGCGGCAGCGTGCAGGCCGCCTCGATGCGATCGGTCAGCTTGTGCATGGTATTGGTGCAGATCAGCAGCAGGTCGGCGCCGCCCGCCTGCAGGCGCCGCGCGCCATCGACCATGTGGTCACCCAGGGTGTCCCAGTCGCCTTCGTGCTGCAGCTGCTTGATGCCGGCGAAATCCACCGACCACAGCAGCAGCTGTGCCGAGTGCGCACCGCCGAGCCGCCGCCGTACCTCCTCGTTGATGAGCCGGTAGTACTGGGCCGAGCTTTCCCAGCTCATGCCACCGATCAGGCCAAGGGTCTTCATGCGCCGCTCCGTGCCAGGAGCCCTCATTGCAGCACAGATGGTGCCCGGTTGCCGATGGCGGCGATCTGTAACCACCACATCCATGCTGCGCTGTGTGTGCCGCGGCAGGCCCGGCGCACTCTATGCTGGTTGGATCTTCTGAAGTGGATGTGCGCTATGGCCCTGCATACCTGGTGGTGGTTCCTCGCCACGGTGTTCGTTCTGTGTGGTACGCCGGGGCCGAACATGCTGCATATCCTCGGTCGCAGCGTCGGGCTGGGGTTCCGTGGCAGTGTGCCGGCGATGGCCGGCTGCCTGCTGGCGATGCTGCTGGTGCTGGCGGCCTCCGCAGCAGGCCTGAGTGCGCTGCTGCATTCCTCGCCGATGCTGTTCGAGGTGCTGCGCTATCTGGGCGTGGCCTATCTGGCCTGGCTGGGCCTGAAGGCATGGCGTGACAGTTGCCGGCCGGCACCGCCGGTGACGGTCGATGCTACGCCGCCGGTTGCGGCCTCGCTGGGCGCGTGGAAGGTGTTCCGTGGTGGCCTTCTGGTGGGCCTGAGCAATCCCAAGCTGCTGCTGTTCGCGGCGGCGTTCCTGCCGCAGTTCGTCGACCCATCACGCGGCCAGGCGCTGCAGTACAGCGTGCTGGTGGCCACCTTCGCCGCGTGCGAACTGTTCTGGTACGTGATGTATGCGGCCGGTGGCCATGGCCTTCGCCGCTGGTTGGCCAAGCCGTTTGCGCGACGCTGGTTCGAGCGCCTGGTGGGCAGCGTGTTCCTGGCGTTTGCCGTCGCGCTGCTGCGCTTCCGTCCGCGCTGATTCACGCCGCGCACGCGGCCTGTTCACGATTGCCGCATCGGCCACGGCCTAGCCTGACCATCCAGTACGCAGTCCCCGCGGGGAAAGGTTTGACATGATCAAGTGGGCCATCATCTTCGCCGTCATCGGTGTGATCGCAGGCGTGCTCGGCTTCGGTGGCATTGCCGGTGCCGCGGTCGGTATCGCCAAGTTCCTGTTCTGGGCCGGCATCATCATCGCCGTGGTGCTGTTCCTGCTCGGCATGACCGTAGCGAAGAAGGTCAGCTAGCGTTGATCGCGCAGCAGCGTGCTCAGTGCGCGCTGCTGCGCGAGAACAGGTTGATCACCAGTACGCCGGCGCAGATCAGGCCGATGCCGATCAACGCCGGTGCATCCAGGCGCTGCTTGAACACCACCAGCCCGATCAGTGAGATCAGCACGATGCCGACGCCGGACCAGATTGCGTAGGCGATGCCGGTCGGGATCGACTTCATGGTCATCGACAGCAGGTAGAAGCACAGCCCGTAGCTGACCAGTGCGCCCAGTGTCGGCGCCAGCCGGCTCATGCCGTCGGATGCCTTCAGCAGTGATGTGGCAATCACTTCCAGCACGATGGCAGCGGCAAGGTAGAGGTAGGGATTCATCGAGCGCTCCAGCTCACTGCGGGTCGCACAGTTTCAGGGCCTGTTCGGCCATGGCCAATGCATTGGCACGTTCTTCCTCGTCCAGCGGACGCCCATAGGCCGTGGCCCAGTAGCCATCGGCAGCACAGCGCGCCGCGTACAGCCGTGGGTCGCCGGCTTCGCCAGGGAACTCGGCCAGCATCGCGCGCCTCCAGTTGCGCCAGTGCGCAAGCAGGCCCGGTTCCATCAGGTTGCCCAAGGTCAGGCCGATGTCGTTGTCCTGCTCCTGCTGCAGCAGATGCTCGAAGTTGGCCTGTACATAGGCGCGGCTGAAACGGCCATGGCCTTCGGGGTTTTCCTGCAGCAGGGCGCGCACGCGCGCTTCGAATTCTCCAATCAGCGCTCCGATGGCTTCATCCACCAGCACCTGCTTGCTGCTGAAATGATGGAACAACGCCCCCTTGCTGACACCGGCGGCCTGCGCGACGTCCTGCACGGTCAGCGCGGCCAGGCCGTTACGGCCGATCACTTCAATGGTGGCCTGCAGCAGTGACTGGCGCACGCTGTCGGGCGCCTTGCGGCGCGAACGGGAGGGGGATGCGGACATGGCGGGAAGAAACCGACTGGACGGTACGATTGTAACGCAGGTCCGCCGCGTTACCGCGCGCTGCCGGCCATGGCCGGCAGCGGAACCCTCATGCGTCGACGCGGGCGAAACGCGGTTGCGGTCCGTGCTCGCCGGGCACCTGCTCGACGAACATGGCGTACGGGCGTACCCACAGGCCACCTTCGCCATACAGCGCGCGGTACAGCACCATCGGCTGCAGGGTCTCGCTGCTGCGGACGATGTCGAGCACTTCGTACTCGCCGCCCTTGAAGTGGCGGTAGCGGCCTGGGGCCAGGGTGGGGAGCGGACTCAGCTCAGCCATGGGTGGCGCGACTCACTTGCGCGCCGGGCTGGCCGGCTTCGCGCAGTAGGCATCGATGGCTTCGGCGGTGTTGGCCAGGCCCTGTGCCTGCGCCAGTTCCCACGGACGTTCGCAACGCTGGCTGTGCTCGCACCACTGGTAGCCGGCCGAACCGATGCAACCGTGGGCATCGCGGTCGCCACCGACCTTCGGCGTGGCAGGCGAAGTGGCCGCCGTATCGGCACGCGCAGCGGCCTGATGCTGGTTGGCACAGGCGGACAGCACCAGCAGGGCTGGAATCAGAAGAAGCGCTTTCATCGGGCGGGCTCCGTGCCTAAAGCGACAGTGTCTGTCGCAAATAGCCCTGCAGCAAGCGCTCAGTGCATGGCGGCGCGGATCAGTTCCTCGATCAGCACGAGGTAGCTGGCCACGAAATAGAACTTCAGCAGCGTCCAACGCTGCTGCGAGAAGAAGGTGCGCATGTGGAAGGGGCCCCTGTTGATGACGGTAGTGTGAAGCCCGGCTGACTCCGTGACAAGAATCACGGAATGAACAGGCTAAATGGACTCAGGGATGTGAGGGCAGGCAAAGGGCTGACCGGAGGGCGCGGCATTTTCGTACAAATCTGATGGGCCACCCCTGAGCTGATCGCTAGCCTGAAGGTGTACCGGCACGTGGACCGTCCGCCTGCCGTCGCATCCTTCCATCCGCAGGAGCCCCTCATGGTCATTACCGTTCAACGCAACGCCCGGCACTGGTCCGTGCTGGATCCGCAGGTGCATGACGCAACCCGATATGCGCGGGGCGCCGAGGCTTTCGATGTCGCCGCGGCGCGGGCCCTCGAGCACCACCGTCGCACCGGCCAGCGCAGCACGGTGCGGGTCGAGGCGCTCGGCAGCGCGGTGGATGCCCTGCGCGTAGGAGACTGACGCCGGTCGTTGCGGTGCAGTCAGCTACGGTTGCGTTGTTTGAATGGGGAAAAACCGGCGTCACGCGCCCCCCTGTGCGCCGTGCCGCGAATCCCGGATGCTTGCGCCATCGTATTCATCTGGAGATCTCGATGGGCAAGGCACTCACCTGGCGTACCCTGGCCTGCACCCTGCTGCCGATGCTGGCGGCGGCGGGTGGCGCCCAGGCGCAGAGCTATGGCTACGGCTATGACGATGACCGCTACGGTGGCCGCGAAGGCAGCGGCATCGTGCGCTGCGAGTCGATCAAGAACCGTAGCAACGAGTGCCGTCTGGAGGGCCGCGCGCGGATGATCCGCCAGTTGTCCGGCTCGCCGTGCGTGGAAGGTGAGACCTGGGGCCAGTCGCGCTATGGCGTCTGGGTGACCCAGGGCTGCCGCGCCGAGTTCGTCGGCGAGTACCGTCGTGGTGGTGGCTGGGGCAATGGGGGGGGCTGGGGCAACGGCAACGGCAACGGTTGGGGCGGCGGTGAGGTGATCACCTGTCATTCCAATGGGCATCGCCAGGAGTACTGCGACGCCCGCATCCGCCGCGGCGTGCGCTTGGTTCGCCAGGATTCGCGCAGTGCCTGCATCGAGGGCCAGACCTGGGGCTGGGATCGTCGTGGCATCTGGGTCAGCGACGGCTGCCGGGCACAGTTCCAGGTGAACTGAGCGTGCCCCTCTAAAATCAGAAAAATCTGATACAGCTCACATTTTGAATTGCCGTATCTTCTGCGATCAGGGCATCTCTGTGTGTCCCTGATCTGTTGCGACGATGCCTGCCGTGATCGGCAGGAATGTCCCGCTACCGTCGATACGCTGCCTCAAGGAGTGAGCCGCATGTTGATCCGCCTGCAATGCGAACAGCGCCAATGGCGCGTGCTGCATCCGGACCGGCCGGAGCCGATCGATTTCCGCGACGGTGCCCGCGCCTTCGACTTCGCTGAAACCCTGGCGCGCCTGCACTTTGTCGATACCGGGCAGCGCGCTGCCGTGCGCGTGGAAGCCAGCGGTGCCTTCGTGGAAGCGGTCAGCTACGGCTGAGGGCGGGGTTTCCGGCCAGGTCCTGTTTCCGGGCCCCGCTATCCACGCCATGCGCGGATCCACTGGGTGGCAATCGGCCTCAGCCCGCCGCGCTCAGCGGCGGGGTACCTGTGGCCAGCTGCGGCCAACGCTTGAGCACGGCCGCACGGATGCCCGCGGCGTCGATGCCTGCTTCGGCCAGCAGGTCCTCGCGGCTGGCATGGTGCTGGTAGCTGTCGGGCAGGCCCAGGTGCAGGATCGGGCGCAGCACGCCTTCGGCATTGAGCAGCTCGCCGACGCCTGAACCGGCGCCACCGGCCACCACGTTGTCTTCGATCGTCACCAGGCCTTCGTGCTGGGCGGCGACAGCCAGCACCAGCTCGCGGTCCAGCGGCTTGATGAAACGCATGTTGACCACGCTCAGGCCCAGTTCGCGGCCGACCTGCTCGGCGGCGGCCACGGTGCTGCCGAAGGCGAGCAGGGCAATGCGGCTGCCCTGCAGGCGCAGTTCGCCCTTGCCGATCGGCAGGGTGGACAGGTCGGTGCCGGCTGCAACGCCGGTGCCGGTGCCGCGCGGGTAGCGCACGGCGGCCGGGCCCGGGTGCTGCAGGCCGGTGCTGAGCATCTGCCGGCACTCGGCTTCGTTGGACGGTGCCATCACCACCAGGTTGGGCACGCAGCGCAGGAAGCTCAGGTCGAGGTTGCCGGCATGGGTCGCACCGTCCGGGCCGACCACGCCGGCGCGGTCGATCGCGAACAGCACGTCCAGGTCCTGGATCGCCACGTCATGTACCAGCTGGTCGTACGCGCGCTGCAGGAAGGTCGAGTAGATCGCCACCACCGGCTTGCCACCCTGGGTGGCCATGCCGGCGGCGAGGGTGACCGCATGCTGTTCGGCAATCGCCACGTCGAAATAGCGCTGCGGGTATTCCTTGCTGAAACGCACCAGGCCGGAGCCTTCGCGCATCGCCGGGGTGATGCCGTACAGGCGGGGCTCGGCGGCGGCGGCATCGCACAGCCAGTCGCTGAACACATCGGTATAGGTCGGCTTCTTGGCACCGGCCTTGGCCACCAAGCCCTTGTCCGGATCGAACGGGCCCACGGCGTGGTAACCGATCTGGTCGCCTTCGGCCGGCTCGTAGCCCTTGCCCTTGGTGGTCATCACGTGCAGCAGCTTCGGGCCCTTGGAGGCGCGCAGCGTCTTCAGCGTGGACAGCAGGGCGGGCATGTCGTGGCCGTCGATCGGGCCGGTGTAGTGGAAGCCCATCTCCTCGAACATCGTGGACGGCACGAACATGCCCTTCCAGTGTTCTTCCCAGCGCTTCACGAAACGCGCCGGGTTGTTCTTCTTGTCACCGAGGATCTTCTTGCCGCCTTCGCGCAGCGCATTGAGCGTGCGGCTGCCGGTGGCACGGCCTAGCATCTTGGTCAGGCCGCCGACCGCCTCGGAGATCGACATGTTGTTGTCGTTGAGGATCACCAGCAGGTTCGGTTCCGGGTCCATGCCGCCGGCGTGCATCAGCGCTTCGAAGGCCATGCCGGCGGTCATCGCACCGTCACCGATCACCGCCACGATCTTGCGGTCGTCGCCTTCGGACTGGCGGGCAATGGCCATGCCGAGTGCCGCCGAGATCGAGGTGGAGGAGTGGCCGACGCCAAAGGTGTCGTATTCGCTCTCCTCGCGCTTCGGGAATGGCGCGACGCCGTCCTTCTGCTTGACGGTGTGGATCTGGTCGCGGCGCCCGGTCAGGATCTTGTGCGGGTAGGTCTGGTGACCGACGTCCCAGACCAGCTGGTCGACCGGAGTCTGGTACAGGTAGTGCAGGGCCACGGTGAGTTCGATCACGCCCAGGCCGGCGGCGAAGTGGCCACCGCTCTTGCCCACCGATTCGATGAGGTAGGCGCGCAGTTCGTCGGCAACCGCCCTCAGTTCGGATTCGTCGAACGTGCGCAGGTCATCCGGCGTCTGGATGCGCGCGAGGCGGGGATAGCGGGCAGAGTCGATCATCATGTTCGCACTTTTTCTGAATGCCCATTTTCGCCCTCAAACGGGGGTGGGGCAAGCAAACGCCGCCGTCCGTGACAGGACGGTGAGGGTTGCATTTTCAGGCGTTCAGGTGCTCAGTTTCGACCGCTTGGGCAATTGCGCCTTCAGGAAGGCCATCTGGTCGGCCAGGATGTTGCGGTTGGACAGGATCAGGTGCTCGATCCAGCTGGGCCGGTAGGGCACGGCCAGCAGCGGCATTCCGGCCTGCTGCGGGGTGCGGTCGCTCTTGCGCGAGTTGCAGTGGAAACAGGCGGTGACCACGTTTTCCCAGCAGTCCAGGCCGCCCTTGGACAGTGGCACGACGTGGTCGCGGGTGAGCGTGGGGCGGTTGAACTGCTGGCCGCAGTACATGCACAGGTGGGCGTCGCGGGCGAACAGGGCCGGGTTGGTCAGGTTCGGCGTGGGGTCGATCGCGCGGGAGCGGGCATGGCCGCGCGCGGCGATGATCGGGTGCAGGTCCATGCCGCTCTGCAGGCCGCTGAAGCGGTTGGTGCCGCCGTGGATGTGCAGGCAGGGATCGCCCAGCGTCCAGGCCACCGCTTCGCGGGCGTAGAGGCACGCCGCATCCTGCCAGGTGATCCAGTCCAGTACGCGTCCGTGGGCATCAAGCGAGAGCAGCCGGACCGAACCGGGGCGATGCAGCGTCGTGGCGTTGGGCGATGCTTCGGCGCCCGGAGCAGAAAACGGAGCTCCGGCTTCGATCAGACCCAAGCGTGTAGTGTCTGTCTCCATCGGGAGAACAGCTTATACCTGAATTGTTGCGTTTTGGGTATCGCCACTTGGGCGATACCCAAAACGCAACAATTCAGGTCCACGCATTCCTCCTATCCCCCGCACCTGTCGGTGCGCCCCCCTTAACAAAGGGGGGCTCTTCTCCAGAGGGATTTCGGTAGTTTCCGCCCACGCATGGCGTGGATCTACGGTGTCGACCAAGGTCGACACCTACCAGCAGCAGAAATCTGTCGAGGGCGGGGTGGGGCCGGTTGCGGGGGCGTGAGCGCCATGGATGGCGCGACCGAGGCTACAGGGACGTACTTGCGCCGTCCCCCGCAATTGGATCCGCCTCGCCATCCCGCAGGAAGCCGGCTGTTGCGGTTGCCGGCCAGCGGCCGGCACTACCGCGGGTGCCGGGCGGCAGCCCGGCTCAGGCGCCGAAGCGCTCGTCGTCCATCGCCATCAGCGGGGCGGCGCCGGACTGGATCGCGGCGGCGTGGCTGAGCGTGCGCGGCAGCACACGGGCGAAGTAGAAGCGGGCGGTTTCGCGCTTGCCCTGGGCGAAGGCGGCGCCGTGCGCGCTGGCGTCGGCGGCGGCCACGCTGCGGGCCCACCAGTAGGCCAGTACCACGTAGCCCGAATAGAACAGGTAGTCGTAGCTGGCCGCACCCAGTTCGTCTGGATTGCCGGCCGCGCGCTGCAGCACGTCCAGGGTCAGCTTGCCCCATTCGGCGGCCTTGGCGCGCAGCGGGCCGATGAACTCGGCCAGCGCTTCGTTGCCTTCATGCTCCTTGGCGAAGGCTTCGATCTCGGCCAGCATCAGCTTCAGGCCGGCGCCCTGGCTGGAGGCGGTCTTGCGGCCGATCAGGTCCAGCGCCTGGATGCCGGTGGTGCCTTCATACAGCGTGGTGATGCGCGCATCGCGGGCCAGCTGCTCCATGCCGTGTTCGCGGATATAGCCGTGGCCACCGAAGCACTGCAGGGCGTTGTAGGTGTTCTCGATGCCCCATTCGGTCTGGCAGGCCTTGGAGATCGGGGTCAGGAAGCTCACCAGGGTGTCGGCGCGCTCGCGCTCGGCGGCGTCCTCGGCGTGATGGGCAATGTCGATCAGGGTGGCGGCGTGCAGGGCCAGCAGGCGGCTGCCCTCGACCAGCGACTTCACCGTCAGCAGCATGCGGCGCACATCCGGGTGCACCAGGATCGGGTCGGCCGGCTTGTCCGGGAATTTCGCACCGCTCAGGGCGCGCGACTGCAGGCGTTCACGGCTGTACTTCAGTGCGTTCTGGTAAGCGCGCTCGGACAGGCCGATGCCCTGAAGGCCGACGCCCAGGCGCGCGGTGTTCATCATGGTGAACATGGCCTGCAGGCCCTTGTGCGGCTGGCCGACCAGGTAACCCTGCGCACCGTCGAAGTTCATCACGCAGGTGACCGAACCCTTGATACCCATCTTGTGCTCGATCGAGCCGCAGCGCAGTGCGTTGCGCTCGCCGACATTGCCATCGCGGTCGACCTTGAACTTGGGCGTGACGAACAGCGAGATGCCCTTGGCGCCCGGAGGGGCGTCGGGCAGCTTGGCGAGCACCAGGTGTACGATGTTTTCGGTCAGGTCGTGCTCGCCGGCGGTGATGAAGATCTTGGTGCCGGTGATCGAGTAGCTGCCATCGGCGTTGGGCTCGGCCTTGGTCTTCAGCAGGCCCAGGTCGGTACCGCAGTGCGGCTCGGTCAGGCACATGGTGCCGGTCCAGCGGCCCTCGATCAGCGGCTTGAGGAAGGCCTCGTGCTGCCAGGCCTCGCCGTGCTGCTTCAGCGCTTCGATGGCGCCGTGCGAGAGCAGCGGGAAGTTGCCCCACGCCAGGTTGGCGGCGTTGATCATTTCGTTGAGCGGCACGCCGAGGGTGTGCGGCAGGCCCTGGCCACCCAGTTCCGGCGAGGCGGTCAGGCCGGTCCAGCCGCCATCGACGAACTGGTCGTAGGCCTGCTTGAAGCCGGGCGGGGTGGTCACTTCACCGGTGGCCTGGTCGAGCACGCAGCCGATCTCATCGCCAACGCTGTTGAGCGGGGCCAGCACGGTGGCGCTGAAACGGCCAGCTTCTTCCAGCACGGCATCGACCACGTCGGCGGTGGCGTCGGTGAAGCCCAGGCGGGCGAACAGGGGTTCGACCTTGAGCACGTCGTGCAGGGCGAAACGGAGGTCGGAAAGCGGGGCGGTGTAGCTGCTCATCGGTACGTCTCGATTTGATCAGGGCAGGGGAGAGCGGCGCCAGGCGCCGCGACGGAAGGTGGAAATCAGCGCAGCACGCCCGGCAGGCCCGGGGCCTGGTTGAGGGTGCTGCGGCTGCTGATGTCGAAGCTGCGCTGCTTCTTTTCCTGCGGCGTGGCCGCGACCGTTCCCTTCAGGCCATAGGCCAGGGTGCGGTTGCCGGCCAGTGCATCGGCCACCACCAGGCGTGCGGCCGAACTGGGCACCAGGTCGACATTGATGACATCCGCGGAGGTGCCGCCGATGGAGATACCGGGCTTGGCCTGCAGGGTGCCGGCCTCGGCATCGCCCACGGTCAGCGCCAGCGACACATCATCGAAAGTCATCGGCATCGAGCTGAAGTTCTGCAGGCGCAGCGCCACGGTCCAGTTGCCGTCGGCGCGCACGGTCAGCTGCTGCAGGCTGGCCGCCGGTTCCGAAACACGCTTGACGATGCCGTTGCCACAGGCGGCAAGGGCGAGGGTGCTCAGGACGATCAAGGCGATACGGAAACGGTGGAGCATGGGCGCAGGTCCTCTGGAGGCGGTGCGTTGGAATAAGCATACTACGGCGTATGGTCGTTTGGATCGCCTGTGGCGAGCCGTCGCAGAGGGTAGCGCGTGAAGATGGCGGCGGGGCGTGCGCAGCGCTGGATCTTCGGGCGCACGGTGCGCGTACGGATTGAACTGCGGCTCAATCGGCGGGCGTATCGCGAAGCGGGGCCATCAGGCGCAGCGGGCGCAGGTCGTAGCCCATGGCTTCGGCTTTTTCCTTCAACTGCTCGAACCGGGCGCGGTCCATTTCCGGCAGGCGCGAGAGGATCCACAGGTATTTCCGGTCCGGTTCACCGACCAGGGCCCACTGGTAGTCCGGGTCCAGCGCCAGCACCCAGTAGTCGGCCCAGACCAGTGGCACCCAGCTCAGCCAGTCCGGAACGAAGCGCACCTGCAGTTGGCCGGGATGGCCAGCCACCGGGCGTGCAACGCCTTCGGCGATTACGCGTTCTCCGTCGGCGTTGCGGCAGGCATTGGTGACACTGATGCGGCCATCGTGGCGCAGCCCGTAGTTGGCGGTGATCTCGCCGACGCACTGCTTCTGGAATGACACCGGCAGGTGAGCGATCTCGTGCCATTGGCCTGCATAGCGGTCGATGTCCAGCGTGTCGACTGCACGCACCGGTTCGGCGGCGATCACCGGAGCGGCGGCCAGCAGCAGGCAGGCGAGCAGGGTGGGGCGCAATTGCATCGGCAGGCTCCGGCAGGAATCTGCAGCGTAGGTGCCGCGGCGGGTACCGGTGTAAATGTTTCGTCAACCAGACGGCGGTGGCCCGGCATGGATCGAGGCAATGGAAGGGGCCAGCGCCAGGTAGACCCACGCCATGCGTGGATGGCAGGCCGCACGCAAAAAAAAGACCTGCATTTCTGCAGGTCTCTGAAGATGGTGGCCGAAGACGGAATCGAACCGCCGACACGGGGATTTTCAATCCCCTGCTCTACCAACTGAGCTACTCGGCCAAATTGTGTGGCAACCGTGATCAAACCCGGTTTCCGGAAAAAAAAGACCCGCATTTCTGCAGGCCTTCGAAAGTGGTGGCCGAAGACGGAATCGAACCGCCGACACGGGGATTTTCAATCCCCTGCTCTACCAACTGAGCTACTCGGCCACATGTTTCGTTGCAGCGAGGTCGCTGCCAAGGACGCGTATATTACGGAGGTCGGCTGCCTTCGGCAAGCGTTTTGCCAAGATTTCTTCACATTGCCGTCTGTGGGCTCGCAAGTGCTTGATCCTCCGTTGTGGGCGGGGGGCGTGGTCAGTCGATCATCGTCTGCGGTGGAAATCAGCAGATCGCCGCGATCGCCAAAGCTGCAAGGGCAAGGGCTGTGCCGGACCCGCGCCGCGCCGGTCCATGGAACGCTGTTTTCATGGCCGTTGCCGGCGATCGTTGCGGCGTAGTGTCGGCATTCCTTTCCTGATGCTGGCAACAGCAGAGCCGGTCACCATGTCCGATTCCCTCGCTACCTCCCGTATCGTGCTGGCCTCGCGTCCGCAGGGCGCACCAAGCGCGGCCAACTTCCGCCTGGAACAGGCTGCGCTGCCGGCATTGGGGGATGGCGAAGTGCTGCTGCGCAACCGCTACCTGTCGCTGGACCCGTACATGCGTGGACGCATGGACGAGGCCCCTCGTATGCCGCGCCGGTGGCGGTGGGCGCGGTGATGGAAGGGCAGACCGTGGCCGAGGTGCTGCAGTCGAACGCCGAGGGCGTAACCACAGGTGAGCTGCTGCTGGCGCCGGGTGGCTGGCAGACCCATGCGGTGCTGCCGGCCAAGGCGCTGGGGCGTCGGCTGGATCCGGCCGGCCTGCCGTTGAGTACCGCGCTGGGGGTATATGGCATGCCCGGCTTCACCGCCTATTCCAGCCTGCACGAAATCGCCCGTTTGAAGCCGGGTGAGACGCTGGTGGTGGCTGCCGCGACCGGGCCGGTGGGCGCGACCGTCGCCCAGCTGGCCAAGCTGCAGGGCGCGCGCGTGGTCGCTATCGCCGGTGGCGAAGCCAAGCGTGCCTACCTGCAGACGCTGGGCGTGGACGTGGCGCTGGATCATCGCGCCGCTGATTTTACGGACCAGCTGCGCGCGGCAGTGCCTGCCGGCATCGACGTGTACTTCGAGAACGTGGGCGGGCACGTGCTGGATGCAGTGCTGCCGCTGCTCAACGACTTCGCCCGCATTCCGGTGTGCGGCACCATCGCCACCTACAACGAGCGGGGCGTCGAGCAGCCCGGCCCGGACCGGTTGCCCGCACTGTTCAGCCAGATCCTGCGCCAGCGCCTGACCGTGCGTGGTTTCATCGTGCACGACTTCAACCACCTGTGGCCGGACTTCGAACGCGAGATGCGGCAGTGGCTGCGCGAAGGTCGCATCCAGTACCGCGAGGATGTGGTGGAAGGGCTGGAGAATGCGCCGGAGGCGTTCTTCGGGCTGCTGCAGGGGCGCAACTTCGGCAAGTTGGTGGTGAAGCTGGATTGAGGGCTTGGCGGCGTGCCGACCAAGGTCGGCACCTGCTTCAGGCAGTCGAGGCCTTTTCCCGGCGCAGCAGTTCGCGCTTGCGCGCTACGCCCCACGCATATCCGGACAGGTCCCCATCGCGGCGCACCACGCGGTGGCAGGGGACTGCCACCGCCAGCGGGTTGCTCGCGCATGCGCGGGCCACCGCACGGCTCGAGCGCGGGGCGCCGATGCGCGCGGCGACATCCGCATACGACGCGGTCTGCCCGCGCGGAATCTGCTGCAGTGCCTGCCACACCCGTTGCTGGAACGCGGTGCCGCGGATATCCAGCGGCAGCGTGGCGCCTCGCGAAGGATCCTCGACCAGGCCTACCACCTGTGCCACCAGTTGCTCATAGCCCTGGTCGGCACCGACCAGTTCGGCCTGGCGGAAGCGTTGCTGCAATGACTGCAGCAGCGTCTCCGGATCGTCGCCGAGCAGGATCGCAACCACGCCGGTGGCACTGCTGGCCACCAGCACGCTGCCCAGTGAGCTTTCGGCAAGCGCGAAGTGGATGACTTCGCCGCGACCACCTGCGCGCCATTGCTTGGGCGTCATGCCCAGCAACTTCGGTGCGTTCTCGTAGAAGCGCCCACTGGAACCGAAGCCGGCATCGTGGAAGGCATCGGTGATGCGCTCCTGTTGTTCCAGTCCGGTGCGCAGGCGGTCGGCGCGCAGCGCGGCGGCGTACTGCTTTGGGGTCAGCCCGGTGGCCTGCTTGAAAAGACGATGCAGGCGCGTTGGGCTGCAGCCGGCGATGTCGGCCAGCTCCTGCAGCGAAGGTTCGTCGAGGCTCGCCTGAAGGTGGCGGCAGACCCGTTCGACGCGGGCATCGAGGGCGGTGGTGGCGGTACTGTCCATGGCCGGATTCTGGCACGCGCCGGTTCTGCGGAAACTCCGTTTCCTGCACCGACGGGCCAGGCCCGGAAACGGAGTGTCGGCAGGGGAGATGCCCGGCATCGTGGCGGCCACTTCACAACCGGTACTGCCACCATGCGCCTGAACAACAAGATCGCCCTCATCACCGGAGCCAGCGCCGGCATCGGCCGTGCCAGCGCGCTGCGCTTCGCCGCCGAAGGGGCGAAGCTGGTGCTCAACGCACGGCGGCCGGAGCCGCTGCAGGCGCTGGCCGAGCAGATCCGTGCCGCTGGCGGCGAGGTGGTGGTGCATGCCGCCGACGTGGCGGATCCGGCCACGGCCCCGGCCCTGGTCGATCTGGCCCGGCAGTCATTTGGTGGCCTGGACATCGCGCTCAACAATGCCGGCATGCTCGGCCCGGGCGTGCCGGTAGCGGAGTTCCCGGTGGACGCCTGGCGCGAGGTGATGGCCACCAATCTGGATGCCGCGTTCCATGCCGCACGTGTGCAGTTGCCGGCACTGCTGGCGCGCGGCGGCGGCTCGCTGGTGTTCGTTGGCACTTTTGTCGGCCACACCGTGGGCTTCCCCGGCATGGCGGCCTATGCGTCGAGCAAGGCCGGGTTGATCGGCCTGAGCCAGGTGATCGCCGCCGAATACGGTGCGCGCGGCGTGCGCAGCAACGTGCTGCTGCCCGGTGGCACCGATACCGAGATGGGCCGGCAGGCGGCACCGACCGGCGATGCGCGCGACTTCGTGCGCTCGCTGCACGCACTCAAGCGCTTGGCCGAGCCGGAGGAGATTGCCAATGCGGCGCTGTTCCTGGCCAGCGATGAAAGCAGTTTCGTTACCGGTACCGCGATGCGTGTGGAGGGCGGGGTATCGATCACCCGCACCTGAGCACGGTCACCGACGTGGCCGGTAGCGGATACCGCTGCTGGCCATGAAGCCCTTCGGATCGAAACGGGCCCAGGCTCCGCCCCAGTCGAAGCGGGCGTGCCCGCCGGCCAGTTTGCGCCCCAGCGCCGCACCCAGCGTGCGGCGCATGAAGGTGACTTCGGCATCGATCGCGGCCTGGGTCGGCCAGCCGTCTTCCAACGTTGCACCGGGTAGATCGACGCCCATCGTCACCATGTCGAGCTGTTGCCCGTGGAAGCACAGGCTGATGCCAGCGGGCGCGCCGCCCAGGCTGAGCCGGTGCAGTCTGAGCCAGACGTAGCCGGTGCCGACGTCGCGCTCTCCTCGCATCAGCATGGCAAAGGCGACACGTGCCTCATCCCGTGACAGGGTGGGGCCGATCAGAGTCGGCAAATTGCCGAGCTGGATGCTGCCGTCGGTCGCATCAATGATCATCGGCACGGCGTGTGCTGCGCGCTGGGCAGAAGAGGGCATGGCGTACCGGTGGGCGTTGGCCCTCGGATTCTGGCTGCGCGGGGACTGCGGCGGCAAGCCAGTGCCTGCACATGGCGTTGGCGCAGGCCTGACCTGTGGATTACCCGCCAGCCTCTAGCGTGGTGCACAGCGTTGGCCTGCCGCCGACGAGGGAGTTTTCGATGAACGAGCGAGACAAGGATCAGGACCCGAAGCAGGGCGTCCAGGAAAGCCGCCAGGACAGGAAGCAGGACGATGTGGCCAAGCAGCGGCCGGGGCAGCGCGATCAACAGGTGCGCGATGCGCACTCACGCGGCCCGCGGCGCAAGGACGGCGACCAGGAGCCGGCCTGAGTTGCCGGCGCTGAAAAGAAAAAACCCGCAGATCACGGAGATCTACGGGTTCTTCTGAATAGTGGTGGAGCCAAGGAGGATCGAACTCCTGACCTCGTCATTGCGAACGACGCGCTCTCCCAGCTGAGCTATGGCCCCACGGCAGGGCTTCAGTCTAGCCAAGCGCCTGCCGCTTGCCAAGCCGATCAAAGGAATTTCGTGTCGAGACGCGAGGCACATCAGCGGGTGACTGTGCCGAAACCGCTTGTTTCGCCGGGTTTGGGCGCCGCGCAACGAAATCGTAACAATTTGGGGGATAATGGCGGCTTGCGCAGTTCTCCTCCTTTTTGCCGCCCGGCCCGCGCAGGCCGCACGGACGCCTCCTCAGAGCATTTCATGCCCTCCCATTCCGATTCCCGCCGCCTGTCGGGTCTGTCGTCTTCCTTTGTTTCCTTCCGCCGCCACCCGCTGGCTCTGGCCTGTGCCGGCCTGGCCCTGGTCGGCAGCTTCGGTGCCGCCGCGCAGGACAGCGCGCCGACCCCGACCGGGCTGGACACCATCACCGTGACCGCCGAACACCGCGAGCAGAACCTGCAGGAAGTGCCGGTCTCGGTGGGCGTGGTGCAGGGCGAGCGCATGCGCGACTTCACCGCCGGCGGCGATGACACCCTGCTGGCGCTGTCCGGCCGCGTGCCGAGCCTGTATGCGGAAACCACCACCGGCCGCATCTTCCCGCGCTTCTACATCCGTGGCCTGGGCAACATCGACTTCTACCTGGGTGCCTCGCAGCCGGTGTCGATCATCCAGGACGACGTGGTGCTGGAGCACGTGGTGCTGAAGTCCAACCCGGTCTATGACGTCGACCAGGTGGAAGTGCTGCGCGGCCCGCAGGGTTCGCTGTTCGGCCGCAACACCACCGCCGGCATCGTCAAGTTCGACACCCTGAAGCCGACCCAGGATTACACCGGCCGCGTCAGTGCCAGCTATGCGACCTATAACAGCGTGTCGATCGACGGCGGCTTCGGCGGCCCGATCAACGACATCGCCTCGTTCCGCGTGTCGGCCCTGTACCAGCACCGCGACGACTACGTCGACAACACCTACAAGGGCCCGAGCGCCGACGGCACGGTCAGCCCGAAGAAGAACGCCATGGGCGGCTTCGATGACCGCAACGTACGCGCGCAGCTGCTGCTGACCCCGAGCGACCAGTTCTCGATCCTGGCCTCGGCCCACGCCCGTGATTACGAGGGCACCTCGACCCTGTTCCTGCGCGGTGCGCTGACCAAGGGCTCGAACAAGACCGACGTACCGCGCGACAAGGTTGCCTACGACGAGGCCGACAACAACCCGCAGGCGTACAAGACCTACGGCGGCTCGGTGAAGGCACGCTACGACTTCGGCGCGATCGACTTCACCTCGATCAGCGCCTACGAGACCACCTCCGGCTACAGCCGTGGCGACACCGACGGCGGCGCCGCGGTGAACTTCCCGGTCAACGGCGTGCCGAACGGCTACGGCCAGTCGATGGGCCGCATCCGTGACCTGGACCAGTGGACCCAGGAATTCCGCCTGGCCAGCCATGATGACAGCGCCCTGCAGTGGCAGGCCGGTGCGTTCTACTTCAATGGTAGTGACACCACCGACTTCTACCAGCGCGCGTGGTTCCTGCAGGGCGCGGCCCGCAACCCGAACAACTGGGTGCGCCTGCGCAACAAGAACACCTCGTGGGCCGGTTTCGGCCAGATCAGCTACGCCTTCACCGACAAGTTCACCGTTACCGCCGGCCTGCGCCAGACCAAGGACGAGAAGCACACCCGCCTGCTGAAGACCGCTGACACTGCCGCCGGCGTGGTCACCTACAAGGGCCGCACCGACGTCAGGATGTCCGACACCACCCCGAGCTGGGATCTGAGCGCGATGTATCAGATCACGCCGGACGTGAGCGTCTACGCCAAGGTCGCGCGTGGCTTCCGCGGCCCGACCATCCAGGGGCGTTCGGCGGTGTTCAATGCCGACTTCACCACCGCCGATTCCGAGACGATCCTGTCCTGGGAAGCGGGCGTGAAGAGCAGCCTGTGGGACAACCGCCTGCGCCTGAACGCCACCGCGTTCACCTACACCGTCAACGACATCCAGCTCAACGGCAACGATTCGGACGGCAATGGCGTGCTGTTCAATGCCGACAAGGCCAAGGCCTACGGTTTCGAAGCGGACATGGAGCTGCGCCCGATCCCGAACCTGACCCTGAGCGCCGGCCTGAGCCTGTTGCACAGCGAGATCAAGGACAAGCGCGTGTACGCGCAGGTCTGCGGCCTCAACGGCCAGGTGGTGTGCACGGTGAATGACCCGACCATCAAGGTCGGTGCCAACACCTTCGCCCAGATCGACGGCAACCCGCTGCCGAACGCGCCGAAGTACAACGTCAACCTGGCCGCCCGCTACGACTTCCCGGTCAGCGACGCGGGCACCATGTTCGTGTCCACCGACTGGAACAAGCAGGGTTACACCAGCTTCGTGCTGTACGACAGCAAGGAGTTCAACTCCAGGGGCGACTTCGAGGGTGGCCTGAAGATCGGCTACTCGGGCAACTACGGTGCCTACGAAGTGGCGCTGTTCGCGCGCAACATCACCAACGAGAAGAACCTCAAGGGTGTGATCGAGAACTACATGGCCGCGGTCTACAACGAACCACGTACCGTCGGTGTCTCGCTGAACATGAACTGGTAATGCGCTGTCGCGATGGCGGGGCATCCCGCCATCGCACTGTTGGAATGCAAAGGGCGGCCCGGTGATCCGGGCCGCCCTTTTCGTTGCTTCAGACTGCAGTGAGGTTGCTGTCCTGGCTGCGCTGGCCGAAGGTCAGGGCCCAGGTGGCGCTGTCCACCTGCTGCCGGTCCTGTTCCTGCTGCTTACGTGCGCGGCTGGCACCGAACCAGCGGCCTTCGCCGTTGATCAGCGGTGCCATGCGTACCACGTCCACATACTCCGGATCGATCTCGCTGGCACGCTGCAGCCAGGTCAGGGCGAGGAATGCATTGGCCGGGACGCCGTTACCGAAGTGGTAGATGTCGGCCAGATAGCCGGCAGCCCACAGCTTGTCGTCGTCGTCGCCGCGCCACCACAGCGGAATCAAGGCGCGTTCGACCGCTTCGCGCTTGTGCGCGTCGTTCCGGCCATCGAATGCCAGGCAGGCCAGGTTGCGGCAGGTTGGGCCCCACACGCGCTCGCCGGCCTCGGCCTCATCCAGGCAGCGCAGGTACAGCTCGCGCGCACGCGCTTCATTCTCCGCGCCGCCTGCGGCGACGAGGCGTACGGCCAGGTTGTAGGTGGCGATCAGGTCGCCGCCTTCCACCGCAAGCTCCTGCCAGTAGGCGGCCTTTTCCGCATCGGCGAACTGCGGTTGGTCGCGGCCACCGAGGCGGCCCTTGTACAGGTCGCACAGCGCCGACATCGCGCCGGCGTCGCCATCGTCCGCCATGCGCTGCAGCAGCGACAGGCCTGCGGCTTGCGAAACATCACAGAACAGATTGGCGGCGAACGTCACCGCCGAGGTGTCGTCCTGCTGCGCAAGCTTCAACGCGCGCTGCAGCAGGATACTGGCGCGTGTCGGGTCGCTGGCCTGGCCGAGCAGGCCATGCTCGATGGCGGTGGCGGCCCAGAGCAGGCCGATCGCCGAATCGCCTTCGCGCGCGGCATAGTCCACCACCTGTGCGAACAGTGCTTCGGCACCGTCGACATGGGCGAACCAGGTGCAGGCCTCGAGGTTGCTGAGCCCCTCATGCAGGACCACATCGCGGTCCAATGTCCATGCCTGCTGCAGATCTTCAAGCACCGCCTGCATGTGGTCCGGATCCCACTGCACGACGCCTTCGCTGTCTTCAACGCGGCCAAGACGGTAGCGCAGCCCGGCGCGCTGGGCCAGCACCTGCGCGCGCAGGTGGCGGTCCAGGTGCCAGTCGAGGATCTGCGTGTAGGCGCGCTCGTGCGCGGCCACGGCCTCGGCATCCTCACGGTGGGGCAGATCGCCCATCCAGTCCTGCTCCTTGTGCCACCGCAGCGCGTTGCTCTGCGCCAGTTCCAGGCCACGGCACCAGCTACCCTCGATGAAGTTCTCCATCGCCTCACGGCTGCCGCCCCAGCGCGGGTACAGGAAGTACAGGGTGTCTTCCAGCGTGGCCAGATCGTCCGGGCGCTGCTCCAGTACCAGGCGCATCCAGTACGCCAGTGGTGCGTCGAAATCGTCCTGGCTGCGCTCGCGCAGCAACGGGGGCAGCGTATCCGGCAGCGTCTGCAACGGCGTGCCGAAGCGCGACAGCAGCTGCAATGCCTTTGGCCAGGCTTGAGGGTAGTGCTCGGCCAGCGTGGCGTCATCGGATGCGGCGGGTTCCCCGGCCTGCAGCGCACGCAGCCAGTTCGGTTCGCGCAGGTAGCTGGTGATGCGCTTGATGCCATCCAGCGCCAACGCAGGTCGTGGCGACAGCGGCATCGCCTGCAGGTAGGCGTGCACGGCATGGTCGCGGGCCAGCTGCGCCGCCAGCCACTGGCTGTCTTCGACCAGTGCTGCAACATCGGCGCTGCGCAGTTCGCCGGCAGCGTCCTGCCAGCAGACGCCCAGGCAAAGCCAGGCGTAGTAGCTGCCGGGGGCGGCCGAGGCCCACTGCTGGGCCTGTTGCAGGCGGGCTTCCAGCGTCAGCGTGGCGTCGTGCAGGTTGCGCAGCCGCCAGCGGATGCCGGGCAGCGCATTCTCTCCCTGCAGCCAGGCCAGCTCATGTGGAGCAAGCAACGCATCCAGTTCGGCATAGCGCCGTTCCTGCAGCGCAGTGCGCGCCTGCACGCGCCAGGCAAGGTCTTCGGGGGAAAGCCCGTCTTTTGCAAATCCGTTTGTCATTGCTGCAATCCAGCGAGTACGAGGCTGGACATTAGAAGCGCGGTCGTTAGCGGCGGCAAGCAGGACATGCGGCTGCCGTGTCGATGGCATTCAGCAGGAGGCTTGAAGGTGAATCCCGTCACCCGGAACAGGCGTTCGCGTTGCAGATCGTCCATGTGCAGCGGAAAGGTAAGCAGCAGCTCGGGCCGGTAGGCGAGTGTGCCCTGGCCCTGTCTCTACGCCTCGATTCCGGGAAATAGCCGTGCATCAGGGCGTGCGGATGCAGCCAGGGTTCGAGCTTGTCCTGCTCGCTGGCAGCGGGGGCCTGTTCGATCAGGCGTGCCGAAAGCGCGAGGTAGTGAACCGAACGGGCCAGATCCAGCCCGCCCGTCAGCGCCGCGTAGGCGTTGAGCTGGCCGCTGCGATCCATGCAGGGGTGCTGCTGGCCAGCAGCAGCGAGCCGATCATCCATCGTGACATGCAGGAAGAGGGCCATGCAGGCACGCAGCAATGTCCTTGTCGAGCATTGGCAGGGCCGCCCCGTGAGGCGGTCGATGCGGGTTGCTAGTTCGCCGGCAGCAGCGCCTGCAGGCGCGACTCCAGTTCCTGCTGGCGCCAGCCGGCCAGTGCGGCGGGCCATTGGCGACGTTCCAGATAGCTTTCCAGGTGCTTGCGCGAGGCAAGGATGCCATCTGGCAGTCCCAGTTCGCGGCTGCGCTCGGCCACGGCATCCTGCAGCTTCTTCAGCGCCTGCTTGTTGCTGTCGTTGGCCGGCAGCGCCAGCGGCGCGTCGGCTTCGTCGGCCAGCGGCGTGGACAGCGCCTGCCACACGGCGCTGGCCAGCTTGCGCGGTGCCTTTGGGAACTGCTCGAACAGCTTGCCCAGCGCTGCCTCGTCGGCCGGAGGCGTGCGCGCCAGAGTGGCGGCCAGCTCGTTGTCCAGGATCCAGCTTCGCGGGCGGTCGCTGCTGCGTGCCTGCACATCACGCCAGCGCAGCAGGCGCAACAGGCGGTGCTGTGCGGCGGCATCAAGGAACTGTGCCGAGCGCATCGCCAGGTGCGGCCAGCGATCTTCATCGTTGGCGACGCTGGCCAGCAGGCGCTCGCCATCGTCGTGCAACCACTGCTGGCGGCCCAGCGCCTGCAGCCTGGCATCAATGGCGTCGTGCAGTGCGAACAGGTGCTCGACATCGTCGGCGGCGTACTGCAGCTGCGACTCGGACAGCGGGCGGCGCATCCAGTCCGAGCGGGTCTCGCCCTTGGCCAGCGCCACGCCGGTGATCTCCGCCACCAGCTTCTGGTAGCCCATGCCGCCGCCGATGCCGGCCAGCGACGCCCCGATCTGGGTGTCGAACAGCGGTCGCGGCAGCACGCCGCAGGCCCACTTGAAGGCAACCAGGTCTTCGCTGGCGCTGTGCATTACCTTGGTGATGGATTCATCGGCCAGCCAATGCGCGAGCGCCTCGGTCATGCCGGGAATCAGCGGGTCGATGAGCAGGATGTCCTGCCCGACCGCCATCTGCACCAGGGCCAGCTGCGGCCAGAAGGTGCGTTCACGGATGAATTCGGTGTCCAGGCCGATGCGGGTCGGGCGCTGCTGGAAGTACGCATCCAGCTCGGCGGGGGTGGTGATCCAGGTTGCCACGGGTCAGGGCCTACTACTCGGGTTTGCTCAGGCAGGGGAGAATAGCCTAACGTCGGTCCGCGTCTGTGCTGAAGGAGGCTCTGCTTGCGTTTTCCGTTGTCGCCCGTGCTGTGCACCGCCCTGGCCGTGGCCCTGGCCGGCTGCACGCCGTCGCCGTCCGCGCCGGCGGAACGGGCCGCCAGCGAAGAGGCGCGCGCGGCCGAGGGCGCCGACACCGGCGCCAATGCCAGTTCGCAGGCCGGGCAGGGCAGCGTGACCATCGCCGGTGAAGATGCCGCCGAGGACGTACAGCAGTGGACGCCGCCACGGGTGGACCGCCAGGGCCGCAGCCTTGCCCAGTTGCGGCGCGCCGCCGAGCAGGCGTTCGCTGAAGGTCGGCTCTATGAAGATGCGGAGGCCGCCATTCCGCTGTGGCTGGCGGTGCAGGAAGAAGACCCGGATGACCGCCAGGCCCGGCTGGGCCTGCAGCGTGCCCGCCAGCGACTGCAGCAGCTGGCCGATGCCCTGCTGGTGCGGCCGCTGAAGCAGCGCGAGGCGCTGGCCGAGGCCAGCCGCCAGGCACTGGTGTTGCTGACCCTGTCGCCGAAGGACGAGCAGGTGCGTGCGCTGCAGGCGCGGGTGGAGCTGGCGCAACGGGTGGTGGCCTACAACCGTGCTGGCGAGGAGGACCTGCGCTCGGACCGTATCGGTGAGGATGGCGACGGTGCCATCGGCAACTTCCGTGAAGCGCTGGCGCTGGATGAAGACAACAGCCGCGCACGGCAGGGCCTGGCCGCAGCCGAGAGCGGGTTGATCCGCCGTGCCGAACAGGCTGCTCGGGCGCGCGATTTTGCCAGTGCGGGTACCTGGCTGGCCGAAGCCAGCAAAGTGCGCGATTCGTCACCGACGATCGCCGATGCCTTCGAACGCATCGAGCAGATCCGCGCCGCTACGCTGCTGCAGCTGCGTGATGACGGACTGCGTGACCTTGCCACGCCACAAGGCCTGAAGCCGGCGCGCGAGAAGCTGGCCGAGGCGCTTCGCATCGCTCTGCCGGGTGATGCAGTGGTGGGCCAGCTTCGCGAGCGCATCGACCTGGCCACCCATTACGGGAGCTTCCGGCCGGGACAGGTGTTCAGTGATGCGATGCGCGATGGGGGGCGCGGACCGCAGATGGTGGTGGTGCCCCACGGTGGCTTCCAGATGGGTGCAGGCGATGCCGAGCCGGGCTCGAGTGATGCCGAGCGTCCGTCGCACTACGTGCGCTTCGATCGCGGCTTTGCCATGGCGATCACCGAGATCACCGTCAGCGATTTCGAGCGCTACGTGAAAGCCTCCAATGCGCGCCCGCGCGCGACCCGGCGTGGCCATTCGGTGGTCTACGACGAACGCAGCGGCAATTTCATCCGCCGCAGCGGCGTGGACTGGCGTTCCGACTACGACGGCGGTCGCGCGCTGGGCAACTCGCCGGTGATGCACGTCAGTGTGCGTGATGCCGAGAATTATGCGGCGTGGCTGTCCGAGCAGACTGGCCGCAGCTACCGGCTGCCCAGCGAAGCCGAGTTCGAGTACGCGCTGCGCGCTGGCAGCAGTGGCCGCTATCCGTGGGGCGATGCCGGCGTGCCGCCGCCAGGCAGCGGCAACTTCACCGGCAGCAAGGACGTTTCGCCTTCGGGACGGCACTGGCACAACGCGTTTATCGGGTACGGCGATGGCTGGTGGGGGCCGGCGCCGGTGGCCAGCTTCCAGGCCAATGCCTTCGGTCTGCACGATATGGGCGGCAACCTCAGCGAATGGGTGGCCGACTGCTGGCATGCCAGCTACCGCCGCGCACCGTCCGATGGCGTCGCCTGGTTCAATCCGGGCTGCCGGTCGCGGGTGATCCGCGGTGGCAACTGGGCCAATGCCCCCGAGCAGACCCGCGCGGCCTGGCGGCAATCCCAGGATTCGGATACCACCAACGCCCGCATCGGCTTCCGCCTGGTGCGCGGCATCTGAGCGGCACCCGGCTTCACCCGCTGCGGGCAGCGGCGCACTAAGATTGCGCCGTGCCCGCCAGCCGGCGGGGCCAGCAGGAAGTCCCCCGATGCGCAACGATCCCTTCTCCCGCTCGTCGCAAGGCCCACAGCGGCGTGGCCTGTTCGGCAACATCCGCTGGTGGGTGCTGCTGCTGGCCGCCGGCTATGCGCTGTTTTACTGGTTCTCCAACCGCACGGTCGATCCGTACACCGGCGAGAAGGTGATGATCGACAGCAGCCTGGACGCGCGCCAGGAAACCGCGTTGGGGCTGCAGGCCTACCAGCAGATCCTGTCGCAGGAACGGCCGATGGACCCCAATGCACCGATCGCGCGCGATGTGCGTGACATCGCCCAGCGCCTGATTGCCAAGGTGGACGTGGTGGAGACCGCGCTGGCCCAGGAGCACGGCGTGCAGCCGGCGCATTTCGCGCGGGATTTCCAGTGGGAAGTGAATGTGATCCCGTCCGACCAGGCCAATGCGTTCTGCCTGCCGGGCGGCAAGATGGCGGTCTACACCGGGCTGGTGCCGGTAGCACGCACCCGCGATGCGATGGCGGTGGTGATGGGGCATGAGATCGCCCATGCGCTGCTGCGCCATGGTGCACAGCGCATGGCCCAGCAGAAGCTGACCCAGATCGGGCAGGTGGCCGGCGCCGCCAGCGGCATGGATGCGCAGCAGCAACAGATGATGATGTCGGCGATGGGCTACGGCTACCTGCTGCCCTATGCGCGCAGCCACGAGACGCAGGCCGACGAAGTGGGGCTGATGCTGGCCGCAGCGGCGTGCTTCGATCCCCGCGAGGCGGTGCCGCTGTGGCAGCGCATGGGCCAGGCCAGCGGTGGCCAGTCACCGCCGGAGTTCGCCTCCACCCATCCGAATCCGGGTACCCGTATCCAGAACCTGCAGGCGCTGATGCCGAAGGCGCTCGAGTACCGGCAGAAGTTCTGCGAGCAGGCAAAGTAGGGGGTTGGTCGGCAGGGCTTGCAGCCCTGCACCTGCCGAAGCAACAGCAACAGCAACAGCAACAGCGTGCATTCCGTGGGATGGCGGGGTGGGTCCGGTTGAGGGGGACGCTGCAAGTACGTCCATGTAAGCTCGGTCGCCGCATCCATGCGGCTCAC
>NZ_JAPTFQ010000036.1:0-44833 GCF_030985535.1 Stenotrophomonas sp. Sm2128 | reverse complement strand
GGGTGATGGGCGGGATGCCGACGGCCATGGCGGCCAAGAAGTCGTGGTCGGTCACGCGGCTGTTCCTTCGGCGATGTGGCTCTCGACCCATGCACGCATGCGCGTCCACCGCTGCTCCGGCGTTTCGTTGTCCCAGCGCCACTCGCCGTCGTTCTCGTGAACGATCTCCGCTGCCATTGCTTCGGCGATGCCGAAGGCTTTGCTCACGGCCTCGCGGTCGTCGGGGTCCAAGCCGGTCATGTCCAAGCCGCGCTTGGCGCCGATGACGCCCAGCGTGCAGTGGCAGCCGGTGCTGTCCTGGAGCTGTTCGGCGATGAGGCGCTTTTCGGGCATCGCGTCGAGCGCATCACGAAGTTCGACCAGGAATTTCTGGCCGCGCTTGCCGCGCAAGGCGGAAGAAACCGCGCCGCGCCAGCAGATCAGCGGCCAGGTGTCGCAGTCGTCGCTGTAGCCGCTGCGGCTCATGCAGCACCTGCCTGTGCGCGCGCTGCGCGGCGTGCGGCGGCGACGGCGCCGGCTGCGCTCTTGCCCTGCCGCAGGACGGCACTGGCGGCGATGTTGGAGGCGATGACGACCTGGTAGGGGAGGAGACCCCAGCGGCGGCCGGCGCGGGCGACGATGCCGGCGGCTGCAGCGGCGCGCTGAGCGTTGGAGTGGTGGGCGAGGGCTGCGCTCATGCCGCTGCGTCCTGGCTTTCGCCACGCAGCTGATGCGCGGCGTGCTGGATCTCCACCGAGAGGTTGTCGGCCTCTGCCAGTTCAATGTAGAGGCTGGCGGCGCCCACCTTGATGGCGACCACGCCGAGGGAGGGAATCGCTACGACGGTGGGTGGCGCCTTGCTGACGCCCAGGGAAAGGGTGGCCATGCGTGATCTCCTGCGCCCGGCCCCGGGATGGGGTGGTGTTGGGCGGCGGGAGTAACATTAGCCGTAGGCTAGTTTGGCGTCAATAGCCAAAAGCTAATTATTTGAATCGACATAGTCCGCATCTGCCGATGGCTGTGCGACCACCCCTGCAAGTGATACGGCTGAGCCAGGCTGGGACACTATGTCTGCTGCAGGCGCATGAGGACTGCGATGTGATGAACGTCACATTTATTGAGGCAAGAAATTCAAGTGCGTGCTTTGGATGCCGAAAATTGCTTTGAATCCGACGAACGGCAGGGTTTTGTAGGATTTTTCCTACACTAGCTTTTCGCCATCGTTGATACGCTTCGCACCACGCCAGGACGGCGGAACAGGGGAAATTGATGAAGTATCAGTTCGTGGATCACGTCACACCGGAGCTGTTCGACGTGACGAAAGGGGCTTGGCTCGCGCAGATCGACGCCAATGCTGAGAACGTCAGCGCCACCTATTACAACGCTGCGCTGGATTTCACGGAGCGTACTGCACACGGCGATGTGAAGATGACCGACGCGGGCGGTTGCCTGTGCGCGGTAGTGGAAGAGGGGGCGGCTTTCGCTTCGGCCTTGCTGGTTGTGACTCATGCGAAAGCAAAGAGCGAAGTGCGGATGTTGGACGTCTACGTCCAGCCTAGCCTGAATCTTGCCGATGCCCCGCAACCCAACTATGCGGCTCTGGCGTGGATCGCGGCAACGGCCATTGTCGGCTGCCTCGAACTCACGTATGACCGTTTCCCGTCGCGGCAACTGAAAATTCACACTGCTATTCCACTCGATGCGCAATTTATGAGTGGCGTGGCGACGGCCATTCTTGGCGTGGATTCACTGTCGGGTTTGTACGATGTAACAAGCCATGGCACCTGGCTTATGGTCGTCAAGAAGGAGCAGCAGCCTAGTTTGAAGGTAGTTGCGCAGTAATCTGAACGAAATCCGTTGACATCAATTATTTGTTCGGTTACCCTAAGTGCCGCCGAAGGCGTACACCCCCCAATTTTCGGCGGATGGGATCACTATTTATGAGAGGAATTGCCATGGCTAAGTTCGGTAACGGCCACCCGGCCCTTGCGGGCTTTCTCGCCATCAAGGACGAGTTGACTGAAAGCCTTGCACATGCATTCGAAGCGCGCCTGAATGAAATGGGCGAAGACGCGAAGGGAGTTTCGTGGTTCTCTTCCGTGGCTCTTGAGTACGTGGAGCAGAAGCGAGCTGCGTAATCGCGCCGCGCTTCGGTCTGAAAAAGCCCCGCTTCGGCGGGGCTTTTTTGTTGTCCCAAATTGGGACAGCAGAGGCACTTTTCTCGCTACTTAGAACTTCCGCAGGCCTGCGTGGATCAGTGCCTTGCCTAGGATGTTCACGTCGCCCGGATCCGGGCGATAGGCCGGGAAGTCAGTGTTGACGCTTACAACGTAGAGCCCGTCGCCGCGCTTCTGCAGCATCTTGATCTGCGTCTCGCCACCGATGTTGATGAGGTAGTAGTCATCACCATCGAAGTAGTCGCAGCTGGTGTCGATCCAGACAATGTCGCCGTCCTCGAGCTTGGGGCGCATCGATGGCCCGCGGCCGGTGATGATCTGGATGCGTCCGGGCTTGGGCAGGTAACCGAGCTTCCTGCGGACCTCCCATTCGGCGACCTCGATGGTCTTCACTACCTCTGGGTAGTCCTGGTTGACCATCCCTGCGCCCATCCCTGCACCCCCTTCAAACAAGTCGAAGCGAACATAGCCGGGTGGCGTCTCAGTCTCTGCGATCTTTGCGACTGACGCATCTGCGCCGTCGTGTTGGGTGTCCAACCAGCCCTCAGGTAGGGAGAGGGCTGTCTCGATTGCACGTGCAGTACGGCCAGACATGACCCGCGGCTTGCCTGTGGTCGCGTTGCGGCTCCTGTTGACCCACTGGCTTACCTGGGCTGGATTCTTGATGCCGGCTGCGTCGGCAAAGTGGCGCTGGCCGCCCTTGGACGCAATGAGGGCAAGCAGGTTCTCGTGGCGGATATCGTCAATCGGTCGCATTTCCCCATTGGATAGCGAATGGCTATTCAATCCAACGAGCTTTTGGCTATTGTAAGAAGAGTAGCCATAGGCTAATGTTTGGGGCATGGACCTACTCACCTACATCTCCGATATGAGTCGCCGCGTCGCGCTTGCCGACGCGTGTGGAACCAGTCCCGAGTATCTGTGGCAGATCGCGACCGGCTGGCGCGGTAAGCGCCCTAGCGCAAGGCTCGCCTGCGCAATTGAGAGGGAGTCGGCCCGCCTCGGTCCGGAGGTCGTGCGCAAAGAGCCGATGATCTTCGGGCGACCGAGCCCGGTTTCGGGCCAGGTCATCGCGGCAGCTGTAGATCTCCGCATGAGCAAGCGCGCGCTGCGCGCTCGTCTGGGTATTGCCAGCGACAAGCACCTGGCCACTTTGCTGCAGCTCCCGGCCGAACAGGTGGAAGCGTGGCCGGAAGACGGTGCGTTGCCCGCGCTGCCGCAGATCCAGCGCCTGCTTGGCGGCGAGTCCAAGCCGCCCGATCCCATAGCACCCACGGATTTCGACCATAACCGAATCGTCCCGGTCGATGCGGCCTGACTTGCCGCGCGCTGTAGCAGTTCGTTCCACCACTCCCTCCTGAACTCTCATACGGATATGTACGCAGATCCTTCGAACCTTCGTGACAACCCGATCAAGGTCCGGTTCAACGATACGGAAAAGGCCTTGATCGATGCGGCAGCGAACTTCAACGGGCGTCAGCCCGCGGTGTTCGTTCGTGACCTGGTGCTGGCCGGCCTTGCCGCGTTGGAACAGCGTAGCCCCGACCGTGATGCGGCCTGAAGGACCCAACGAGTCCCTGGGGAGGGTCCATGGAAATTCAGCTGTCGCGCGACCAGCGAAAGCAGCTTGATCAATACGCGGCCTCGCGGGGGATCACTCCCGAGGAGGCTGCAACAGAGCTGGCACGCGGCGAACTTGGGCGCCGCTACCGGCTCCCGCGAAGCAACGGCGAAGTGGTCCCTTTTCAGGGCCTGAAACGACCCGAAGACCCTACGAGGTAGTACCGATGAGCAGCACGCTCGCGCGCTCCACCGATCCGCATACCAGCCACGTTGCTGCTGCCGACCTCGTCGCCAGCGGCACGCTTCGTGTCCAGCACGCCAAGGCTGAGGCTGCGGTAATTCGCCATCCAGGCCACAGCAGTCTGCACCTGTCGACGCTGACTGGCCTTGACCGCCACATGCTGGGCCGTCGACTGCCCGAGTTGGCCCGAGAGGGACGCATCTGGCGCGGCCCCACGGCGCCGTGCGGCACATCCCACAAACCTGCGTGCACCTGGTGGCCTGTCGCGCCGGGCGAGAACATGACGCTGGGGCTCTGACGTGTCGACCATCATCATGTCGCAGTGCTGGCCGCTGCAGGGCCTGAGCGTCACGCAGAAGGCTGTGCTGATCTCGCTGGCTGATCAGGCCAACGACGACGGTGTGTGCTGGCCGGCGGTTGGCACGATTGCTGCGCGCTGCTGCATGTCGGCGCGCGCTGTGCGCACGGCAATGGATCATCTAGAGGCCGTTGGCCTGCTGACCCGTGACCGCCGGTTCAACAGCAGCACGGTCTACAAGGTCACTCCGGCCAACTTCGATAAGGCCGCTGCGCCGTCGAAGGCTGGCCGCAAGTCTGGAAAAGCAGGTACTGCACGGGGCGCAGGGGCTGCGCCCCGTGCAGGGGGGGCGCCCGCTGCAGGAGGGGATGCGCCCCATGCAGGGGGGGATGCACCGGGCGCAGGTCCAGGGGTGCGCCCCGTGCCGCCTAACCGTCATATAACCCTCAATGAACCGTCAGGAGAACCGTCATTTCCGGCGGGCCTGCCGGCCGCGCCGCTGGCGGTGGATTCCGAGACCGACCTGCAGGCTGCCTGCCGTGCTACCTGGACGGCCTACGCCAGTGCCTACCGTGACCGCCACGGTGTGGCACCGGTGCGCAACGCGAAGGTGAACGCCAACGTCCGGCAGATCGTGCAGCGGCTCGGGCACAGCGAGGCGCCCTTGGTCGCCGCGTGGTTCCTGACGGTCAACGAGCGCTACGTGGTGCAGAACATGCACGACCTGGGCGCGCTGCTGGCGAAGTGCGAGGCATACCGCACGCAGTGGGCCACCGGCCGTCAGGTCACCGAAGAGGCCGCGCGGCAGACCGACAAGACGCAGACCAACCTGGGCGCCGCCGACGCGGCCAAGGCCCTGCTGGCACAGCGGAGGGCCGCACATGCTGGGTAATCAGGAGCAGGATCGACTGGTCGATCTGCTGGTGGCCACCGCCGAGGTGATTGGCGACCAGCTCAGCCCGAACGCCGCCGCCTACATGGTTTCGGATCTGGCGCAGTACCCGCTGCCGATGCTGGAGCGCGCGCTGGCGTCGTGCCGCCGGGAGCTGAAGGCGCGGCTTTCGCTGGCGGCGATCCTCGAACGCATCGAGGACGGCCACCCGGCACCGAATGAGGCATGGGCCAACGCGATCCGTGCCGCCGACGAAGGTGCGACCGTGGTGTGGACTGAGCAGACCCGCGATGCGTGGGCGGCGGCGCTGCCGCTGGTGCATGCGGGCGACAAGATAGCGGCCCGGCCGGCATTCCTGGAGGTTTACACCCGGCTGGTGAAGGAAGCGCGCGCTGCACACCGCACCGCCGCGTACCAGCTGTCCCTGGGAGCCGATGTGTCAGGAAGGGATAGCGTGCTGCAGCAGGCCGTCGCCGCTGGCCAGCTGACGCACGAGCGGGTGGCGGAACACCTTGCACTGCCTCCGGCAACGCCCGCCTTCAACCCGGTGGCGCTGTTGGCTGGCACCGTTGAGGCCTCGCCGACCGCCAATGCCCGAACCCGCCAGCGCCTGGCAGAGATCGCGGAGCTGCTGGGAGACAAGGCCGCATGAGCCCCGATCACTTCAATGTCGAGGTGCGCCCCGTGAGCGAGCCGGTGGCCGAGGCGGGTTGGTATCTGGCCTATGGCTACGGGATCAAGCCGCTGGTGGTCTACGCGACGCGCGGGATGACTGTCTGGCGCGACGGCATGCGGCGGATCCCGATCACCCGCTACGCCGGCCCGATCCCGGAGCTTCGCTGATGTGGTCGAAGGCACCGCCGCCAACGAAGGAAGAAGCGGCCCGGATCGAGCTGGCCAAGACGGGTCCGTGCATGGCCTGCCTGGCGCTGCAGATGCAGGACCTGCTGGATCCGGAACTGGTGGTCTACGGCTGCGACTACAACCACGCCAAGAGCGGGAACGTGCGGCGCGGCCACATGGAGGGCTACGGCCTCTGCAAGTGGCACCACATGCGGCATCCGATGGAGGGGAACACCTTCGCGACGATGCGCCAGATCTACGGCCCGAGCCTGATGGATGGCTCGAGGACCTTCCACGAGACGTACGGCTCCGACGACGAGCTGATTGCAAACCAGACCTACATCAACGAACTGAGGGCGGCAGCATGAAGAAGACGAAGGCCATGGCGCCGAAGATCAACCCACAGCGTGCGCCCCGCGAGCGGCGGATGGACCACAACACGGTGTCCCGGCCCAAGCGAGTGAAGGCACGTGTGCTCGCCGATGGCCCGGTCGAGACGGTGGAGCAGTTCGAGGCGCGCGGCGGGCAGGTGCAGCGCCTGACGGCCAGCTGGGAGCAGCGAGCATGAGCAAGCGGAAGATCATCGCTGCGGCCAAGCGGCGTGGCCTGTCTGTCGTCAACGCGGCGTGGGAATGGACGGTGGGTGGTGGCGAGCGCTACCCCCAATGGGTTGTCGACTTCGGACCGGAAATCGATGAGCTATACGGCGAAAGCGAGGAACAGTTCTTCGAGGACGCCGACGCAGCCCTGCAGTGGCTGGAGGACCTGATCGCGCTTCCGCCGAGGCCCCAGTGGCTTCCTATCGCCGAGGCGCCGCAGGACGGCACGCGGCTGATGCTGTGGGACTCGGAGAGCAAGCGGCCGGTGTTCGGGAGCTGGCGGGGTGACAACCCCAAGATCACGCACTATGCGGCCGAGCCGGCCGGCCCGGAGGTGGCCTGATGGCAACCAAGCCTTTTGTGGGGGGATGGGCGCTGATCCTGATCGGAGCCTGCGGGAATGGACCGTGGTGGGCGAACGCCGCGGTTGGCCTGATCGGTGTGCTTGTTGTCAGGTCGTGTAGCCAGAAGGAGCGCAGTTGATGGACGCCATCGAGAAGCGGGCGCGTGAGCTGCTGGCTGTGGAATACGAGAAGTTCGACCTGCCCAGCACTGCGGCAGGGGCCCGGGCGGGCGCATATGACCTCAACCCGTCTATGCGCGCCGTGGTAGCCGCCCTCACGCCGCCCGAGGAACCGGACCAGGCGCTGCTGGTGAGCATGGCGATGTGCCTCCGCCACGGGTTCGGGCTGGACACGCCGGAACAGCAGCAGTCCCAGCTGCGCGAAATGCGGAAGCTGTGGGACGAAGTCATGGGCCGTGGCTACTACTCGCCCGACAACCGTGAGCGCTACGTCGCCATGCTCGCCGCTCGCCCGGAGTTGCCTTCTTGACAGGCCATAACCGGACAGAGAGAGAGGCCCTCAAATGGCTCGCACTAAATGACCACGATGCGCGATCGCGCGCCGCACGAGCAAACCACCAAGGGGAAGGCGCATGGAAATGAACAAGGCACGCGAACTGCTGGCAAGCCGCATGGGGCCGAAAACGCAGCGGTTTGACGCATGCGGCGGCGGTGGACGCCCCGAGCTGACGACGCAGGACATTGCCGCCGCCATGGCGTATGTGCAGGACGGGCTTGGCCGGGAGCTGATGGAGGCGCTGTGGTGGCCAGAGAGCGCATCTCGCCGCCGCGAGCAGCTGCGCAAGGCGGTAATCGGGCTGGTAGCCCCGGAGTTCATCCGGCAGATGCACGGCCTGGCCACCGCACGGACTGAGTTCGGCATCGCCAAGGCGTGCATGGGGTGGGGTGGCAGCCAGGTAACGGACGCGCAGCGTCGTGAACTGCTGAGGACCGAGAACGCGCTGGATGAGGCGCGCGCTGCAGCCTGGCCGAACAACACCATGGAGCAACTTGGGGTACTGGCCGGCGCAGTGATTGCGGAAATGGCCAGTTGTGGCTGCTGCAAGACCTGCCAAGGCACGCGGGTTCAGGTCGCGCCGACGGGGAGCGGAGTCGTTGAATGCGAAGCATGCGGCGGCATGGGGCTGGAGCAGCTCAGCGGCCGCAAGCGTGGGGCGGCGATCGGTGCCGACGACGCGGCGTATCGACGGTTCTGGCGTCCGGTCTACGAGTGGATGCTGAAGCACATGCGTAGTGCGGAGCATGTTGCTGCCGAGCAGTTCTCCCGGGCACTGAATCGCGCTGCGTAGTGAGGACTTGCAGGGTCCGCAGATTGGCGGGCAAATTGACCACCATCCCAACGCAAGCCCCGGCCCAGCCGGGGCTTTTTCTTTGCCCGCGTCCCAGCCGGACAAACTCTCGTGCCGAGCCGGCGCTAGGGGCGGGCACCAATCAACCGGGAGGGGCATATGCCGAACCGGACGACCTACGGGGCCACCATGAAGGACGAAATCATTGGCACTGCCGCTGGTGCTGTAGCGAAGGCTGCTCCACCGGTGACGGTAGCCGGCGCGGTCGCCGCAGGGGCGAACCTCGATCGCGTGGTGGTGGTTCTGACGATCATCTACCTGGTGGGCCAGATCAGCTACCTGGGCTGGCGCTGGGTTCGCGAGTGGCGGCAGAGGGCGCGAGCATGAAGGCGAAGATCATTGGTAGCAGCGCCGCCGCCGTCATCGCTCTGGCTGCGGCCGCGCTGGTAAAGCCATGGGAGGGCTACTCGGCGACTCCCTATGTCGACATGGTGGGCGTTGCCACTTACTGCTACGGCGATACCAGCCGCCCGGAAAAGGCGGTCTACACCGAGCAGGAGTGCGCCGAGAGTTTGAACAGCCGGCTTGGGCAGTACCTGACCGGTATTCAGGCATGTATCCGCGTCCCACTACAGCCCCACGAGGCTGCGGCTCTGCTCAGCTGGACCTACAACGTGGGCGTAGGCGCTGCTTGCCGCTCAACACTGGTGGGGCGTATCAACGCTGGCCAGCCCGCCGCGAGCTGGTGCCCGGAGCTGGACCGCTGGGTGTACGCCGGTGGCAAGCGCGTGCAGGGCCTGGTGAACCGCCGGGCCGCTGAGCGCCGGATGTGCGAGGGCCGGCCGTGAAGCGCGTTGCCATCACAGTCGCCGCGTTCGTCCTGTGGTCCGGCGCCATGGTCGGCGTTGGCTGGGCCTGGCGCAGTGACCGGGCAGAGGGCAGAGAGGCAACCCAGCGCGCCGCCGGTGCCGAGGCAGCCGCAGCCCAGGTCAACCAGACCCGTGCCGCCGAGCACGCTCAGGCCGAGACACTGGCCGCCATTGGAGCGAAGCATGAAGAAGACCGCGCTGCGGCCGAGACCGTCCCTGCTGCTGTTGTGGCTGACCTGCGCGCTGGTCGTCTCCAGTTGCGCGACGACCTCGCCACCTGCAATACCGCTCGCCTGTCCGAAGCCGTCGCCGGCGCCGTCGAACGTGACCAGGCAGCCCAACTACGAGCAGAGGTCGCGGGCGCTCTTGTTCAAATCGGACGAGACGCCGACGACCATGTCCGGGCCTGCCAGGCCGTGATCGCAGCTGACCGTCAACCGGTGACGCCATGAACCGGCGGCTGCTGGCACTGGGCCGGTTGAAGACCGGCGAGATGAACAAGACCGAGACTGCGTATGCCGAGCGGCTGCGCGCGCTGCAGGCTGCCGGCGAGGTCCAATGGCACCGGTTCGAGGGCATGAAGCTGCGGCTGGCAGACAACACGTTCTACACCCCGGACTTTGCGGTCATGGCTGCCGACGGCGTCATGGAGTGCCACGAGGTGAAGGGGCACTGGCAGGACGATGCACGGGCCAAGATCAAGATCGCAGCGGCCATGTATCCGTTCCGCTTCATTGCGGTGAAGGTCAGGCCCAAGCGCGACGGCGGTGGCTGGGAAGTGGAGAGGTTCTGATGCGCCAGACAGTGACGGCCTCCATCCGCATGAGGTGGTGGCTACGGTGGTATCTGGCCGCCGTGGTGTGGTTTGCCCGGGTCACGGGCATGGAGCCGGACTGGGAGCGGGTCGAGTGGTGGATACGCCGCGGCCTGGTACTGAGAACGACGAGGGTTGGTGATGGACGCTGCACGGATTGAAGAGGTTGCGCGCGCTGCTGCTGTCTCTGCCCTATCGGGCCTGATTGAGGGCAGCACCGACAGCCGCATCGACCGACTGGTCGGGATCGTCGAGCAGCAGGGCAAGCAGATCGCCGAGCTGGCCATGCACGTGGGGCTGCTGGTGCAAGCGGTGGCGCAGCTGCTGGGCGAGGAGGCTGGCGCACCGGTGCAGGACGATGGTGCCGAGCCTGCGCGCGCCGACCTGGACGGGAAGCCGTACTGATGGCGGTGGGCCCGACCCAGCGCCGTGGCAGGACTCGGCAGACAGGCGGCAGCGCCTTCGCACACCTGTATGGCACCGCGCGCTGGCAACGCACGCGTAAGGCGCAGTTAGAGCGCGAACCGCTGTGCTGCAGGTGCAAGGCAAGAGGCCATGTCACCGTCGCCACCGTGTGCAACCACACGAACGGACACCCCGCCGGTGAAACGGAGGAGATGTTCTGGACTGGTCCCTTCGACAGCCAGTGCGCCAACTGCCATAGCAGCGACCAGGCCCGACTCGAGCGAGGCGCCGCGCAGGTCCGTGGGTGTGACACCGACGGTTGGCCGATCGGTCACTGACGGTTCCACGGTTCATCGTTCCACGCCAACGGGGTAGGGGGGCGAATTTATGGCGTTGGCCGGCTCCTAGACCGTGCGCCCCCCCAAACACGCGTATCCACAATTCACGGGACGACCCCAAAAACGGGCCATCCCAGCCAAGAAAACCCGCATTTTCCCGAGGAATTCATGCCAAGGCCCCGACTGCCCGTCGCAAAGGCTGCGACAAGCGGCGCCGCCATCAAGAATCCGGGCCGGCATGCCGGGAGGAAGAGGCCAAAAGGTACGCGCGCCTTGGGCGAGCCGTTCAAAACCATGACCGCGGCCGAAAAGCGGGCGTGGAAGGAATTCGCTTCGGAGATGCCATGGCTCAATTCCAGCCATCGGGTGCTTCTCCGCCTGGCGTGCCTGTGGACGGCGCGGATGGAAGACCCAAAAGCCGAATTCGGCGTTTCAGCAACCCAGGCTCTCAGCTCGATCCTTTCGAAGCTGGGCGCCACACCTGTGGATGAATCGAAGGTCTCGCATGGCGGTGACGAAGACGACCAGGGCGAAGAGTTCTTCGGTGGCCCCAGCTCCGGCCGACCGCACTAAGGCATATGCACTGAGTGTGGTGGCTGGCCGGATCGTTGCCGGGCCCCATGTGCGCAACGCCTGCCGTCGCCACCTGCAGGATCTGATCGAAGGCCCCGAACGGGGCCTTTACTTTGACAACGAGGCTGCCGAGTACGCATTCCGATACTTCGAGAACGTGCTGATGCTCTCCGAGGGCCAGTTCGAGGGACGGAAGTTCGAGCTGCACCCCTCGCAGGCGTTCATCATCGGCTCGCTCTTCGGCTGGAAGGGTGCAGACGGCCTTCGCCGGTTCCGCCGCGCGTACATCGAGCAAGGCAAGGGCAACGGAAAGAGCCCACTGGCCGGCGGGCTGGGTCTGCTGGGCATGACTGCCGCAGGCGAAGCTGGCGCACAGATCTACTCAGCGGCGGCGAAGAAGGACCAGGCGGGCATCCTGTTCGCCGATGCGGTGAAGATGGTCAAGAAGTCGCCGCTCCTGGCCAAGCGAATCGAGTTCGCTGGCGGTGAGGGCCGGGAATTCAGCATGGCCCACCACGCCAGCGCGAGCTTCTTCCGCCCGGTTTCGCGCGATACGGGGCGCACCGGTTCCGGTCCCCGCCCGTTCTTCGTGCTGGTCGATGAGGTGCACGAGCTTCCCGACCGCCGAATCATCGAAATGCTGGAGCGCGGCTTCAAGTTCCGCCGCGAGCCGCTGCTCTTCATGATCACCAACTCCGGCAGCGACCGGACCTCGGTGTGTTGGGAGGAGCACGAGCATGCCGTCAAGGTCGCCGCCGGCCACACCGAGGCGGTGAACGATCCGACCTTCGTTGGTGACGTGATCGATGACCGCACCTTCAGCTACGTGTGCAGCTTGGACGACGGGGACGACCCGCTCGAGGATCCCAGCTGCTGGGCGAAGGCCAATCCCCTGTTGGGGGTAACTATCACCGAGCAGTACCTGGCGGACGTGGTGGCGCAAGCCAAAGCGATCCCCGGGTCACTGAACGGCATTCTTCGTCTGCACTTCTGCGTGTGGACCGATGCGGAGACCGCCTGGATGACGCGCCCAACGCTGGAACCGGCGCTGGCCGACTTCGATCCGCGCATGCATGAGGGGCGCAAGGTCTTTCTGGGCCTCGACCTGTCGCAGGTTCGCGATATCACCGCGATGGCTGCGGTCGTGGAGACCGGCACTGTACCGGTGGAGGTGGAGGTCGAGGGCGAGAAGCTGATCATCGAGAAGCCGACGTTCGACGCCTGGATCGAGGCTTGGACGCCCGGCGACACGCTGGATCAACGGCAGTTGCAGGACAAGCTGCCCTATCGCACGTGGGTCAACGGTGGACATCTGCACGCGCCTCAAGGGCAGGCAATTAACTTCCGGCACGTGGCCCAGGTCATGGCCGAGTACGACAACCGTTATGACGTGCAGTTGGTTGCGTACGACCGCTACGCCTTCCGCCGGTTCGAGGAAGAGGTCAACGACATTGGTTTGTCTGTGACCTTCGCCGAGCACCCGCAGGGTGGCTGCAAGAAGGGCAAGCCACTGGAAGCCGCGGTGGAAGCCGCCGAGCAGTCGGGACAGCCAGTACCTGAAGGCATGTGGATGCCCGGATCGCTGCGCCTGCTGGAAGAGGCGCTGCTGGAGGGACGCCTGCGCCTGCGCCGCAACCCGGTTCTGGTGTCCGCAATCATGTCCGCCGTCATCGAATCGGACCGCTGGGGCAACAGCTGGCTGTCGAAGGCCAGGTCGGCAAACAAGATCGACGCCGCGGTGGCCCTTTGCATGGCCATCGGCGCGGCACACGCCATGCCACCGGACGCCGGCGGCATAGACGACTACTTGGAAAACGGCTTCTTTGGACTGATCGGATGACTACCTTTCGCTGGTACAACCCGCTGAGCTGGCGGTTCTTAGGATACGACGACCCTGCCACCGGCAACTACGTGGAGGTCGACCTATCCACCGGTGGCCGAGGCACCAAGGCGGGCGTTCGGGTGGCGCCCAAGAAGGCGCTGACAGTCAGCATCGTCTGGTCGTGCGTGAAGGTGCTGTCCGAGTCCGCCGCGGGGCTGCCTTGGAAGCTGTATGAGGACGCGGGCGGCCTCCGCCAGCTGGTCAGGGGGAGCAGCCCGCAGAGGCGCCGTCTGCTTCGCCTGCTGAGTAAGCCGAATCCGTTCATCAAGTGGCTGGACCTGATCAAGGCGGTCGTGGTGAACATGGCGCTGCGCGGCAATGCCTTCGCCATCATCCAACGTGACGACGATGGTGGATGGATCGGCCTGATTCCCGTGCCGGTGGATAGCGTCCGCATCGACACCGACGACGGCCTGATCTACTGGGCGACGATCAACGGCAGCGAAACGCCGGTCTCGCCACAGAACATGCTGCACTTCAAGCTGTTCAGTCCAGACGGCATCGCTGGCTTGTCGCCAGTCGAGTACCAAGCGGAAACCATCGGCTTGGCGCGTGCTGCGCAGGACTGGTCAGCGCGCTTCATGCGCAAGGGCGGCTTTACTGGCGGATACATCATCTATCCCGGCTTCCTGACCAAGGAGCAGCAGGCGCAAATCAAGGCGAAGCTGCCGGATATCCGCCAGGGCGATGTGGACGACCTGGGCAAGATGGCAATCCTGCAGGGCGGGCCGACGATCACGCCGGCCGGACTGACCCAGAAAGACAGCCAGTTCATCGAATCGCAGCAGTTCCAGGAAGAGGCGCTCGCTGGCATCTGGGGCGTTCCGCTGTACCTGACGAACCGCGCTCGCTCCACGTCGGTGCTGGGCTCCAATCTGGAGCAGCAAACCAGCGGCTTCGTCACCTTCGGCCTGAAGCCTTACCTCGATGCCATCGAGAGCGAGATCAACGACAAGTTGTTCGCTGATGGCGACATGTTTGTGGAGGCTGTCGTGGAGGGCCTCCTGCGGGCCGACAGCGGCGCCCGTTCTACCTACTACAAGACGGCCCTTGGCGGCTCCGGCGGCTCTGGCTGGATGACGATCAATGAGGTTCGGGTGAAGGAGAACCTGCCTGTGCTGGAAGGCGAGCAATACAACCAGGTCACACGGTGGACCAGCAACAAGCCCGATTCCAGTAATGACGACCCAACGGGAGATCCCGCCAATGCTTAGCAAGTATTCCTGCCCGTTCGAGGTAAAGGCGGCAGACGATGCCGGCAACTTCGAGGGCTATGCCTCGGTGTTCAACAACGTGGATCTCGGTGAGGACCTGATCCTGCCGGGTGCCTTCGTCAAGGTGAAGACGACTCGGACTGGCCGACTGCGCCTGGCGCTCTACCACAACCTGACCCGGCTGATCGGCGATGCCGAGTTCAAACAGGACGGCAACGGTCTGCACTTGAAGGGCAAGGTCAACCTCAACGTCAGCTACGCCAAGGACGCCTACGAGCTGATGAAGGCCGGCACCTTGGACGAAATGTCAGTCGGCTTCAACACGTTGGAGGACGCGATCGAGAACCGCGAGGGGCGGCGGGTGCGCGTCATCAAGAAGGCTGAACTGTGGGAGGCGTCGGTCGTCCCATTCGGTATGAACCCCGAAGCACAGGTGATGAGCGTCAAGTCCGACGTTCGCGCCTTCGAATCGGCCCTGCGCGAACGCATGGGGCTGTCCCAGAAAGAGGCGGCGGCCGTCGCCTCGCTCGGCTTTCCCGCGATCCACCGTGACGGTGGCATTCGGGACACGGAGACCGTGAAGCAGCTGAAGCAACTCGGCACATCCATCGAATCCATTTTCAAAGGTATGAACCAATGAGCGAGAACATCAGCGATATCCGTGATAGCCTGGAAAAGCAGCTGAAGGACGGCTTTGCCGGCCTGCAGCAGAAGTACGACAGCGCCTCGGCCGAGATCGAAAAGGGCAACCAGGTCACCACCGATCTGAAGAAGCAGATCCAGACCGCCACCGATGAAATTCAGAAGGTGGTCGACAAGGTCCTGAAGCTGGAAGAAAAGGGCATCGGCCTGGGCAACCAGCCCGGCACGAAGAAGGGCTTCATCGACTTCATCAAGGGCAACGACGAGTACAAGTCGCTGATCGGCCGCGAGAAGTCTGCCGCTGAGATCGAGATCAAGAAGGACGAACTGGCGTCCATGCAGGAGACCAAGGCGGTCACCAGCGCAGGCATCGTCGTGCCGAATTTCGACCCGACGATCCAGCCGGGCATCCGTCAGGAACTGCGCATCCGCGACCTGATCCCGTCGATCTCCGTCACCGGCCAGAGCTACACCTACTTCCGCGAGAAGCTGCACACCCGCGGCGCCGGCCCGGTCGGCGAAGGCGGGGCCAAGCCGCAGAGCAACGTTACCTTCGAGCAGAAGACTGATCTGGTGAAGAAGCTGGCGGTCTGGATCCCGGTCACCGACGAAGCGCTGGACGACGTGCCGCAGATGTACGGCTACCTGCAGCAGCTGCTGCGCTACGACCTGAAGCTGGAAGAAGAAGTCCAGATCCTGAAGGGCGACGGCCTGGGCAACAACCTGCCTGGCCTGATGACTGACGCCACGCTGTTCGATGCCGACCTTTCGAAGGCAAGCGACACCTCGATCGATACCGTCCGCCGCGCGATCTACCAGGTGCGCAAGCAGTCGAAGCTGTCGGCCGACGCCACGGTGATGACCGAGCTGGACTGGATGAACATCGAGCTGGAGAAGGACAGCCAGAACCGCTACCTGTTCGCCAACCTGCAGGGCTTCGTGACCCCGATCCTGTGGGGCCGGCCGGTGGTCGCCTCGGACAGCATGGACGAAGGCGATGGCACCACCACCGGTGGCGAGTTCCTGGTCGCCAACTTCCAGCGCGGCGCCACGATCTACGACCGCATGAGCTTCCTGTTCAAGGTCGGCCTGATCAACGACGACTTCGTGAAGAACCAGCGCGTGCTGCTGGTCGAAGAGCGCCTGGGCCTGGCCAAGCGCCGGGTCGAGGCATTCGTGAAGGGCCGCTTCAAGCCGCAGGCGTGATAGCGAGCTGATCCCGAACGAGGCCGGCCACGCGCCGGCCTCTCTCTTTCGATACGGAGCAGGAACATGAAGATCAAAGCTCAATGGGGCTTCCGCGGCGACGCCCCGAAGCTCAACGCCGAGTCGGCCGATGTGAAGGCTGGCGACGTGTTCGACGGCGTGGATCCGGAATACGGACACGCGCTGGTCGGCAAGGGCCTGGTGGTACAGGTCCACGAAGGTGCCGCACCCCAGGAGACGAAGCCGGCCAAGCCCAGCGAACTGAAGGCGGGCGAGGGCGACGGTGTGGGCGGAACTACCAGCACCGACGCAGTTCCAGGTGCAGGCGCACCGGTGGGCGATGGTGCTGCGTCCGGTGAAGCTGGCACGGCCGGCGCTGTTGCCGGCGCCGTGGCCGGCAGCCCGGCAATCGATCCGGTCGGCGCTGATGAAAGGGCGCTCTTGATCCAGCAGCTGGAGGCCGCCGGCGTCGAGTTCGATCGCCGCTGGGGGGCTGCTCGCCTGGCAGCGGTGCTGGCCGAAGCCCAGAACAAGGATCCCGAGTAATGGCGATCACCCTCGACCTTGAGCTTGTCCGCGAACAGTGCCGCGTTGTCGATGAAATCAGCGACGCACTCCTGCAGACGTACATCGCCGCGGCGCTCGTGCACGTAGAGATGCATTGTGATCGCCGTCTGGTTGAGGGTGAACCATCCAGTGAAGAGGAGATGGCGCTGACGGCGGACGTGCATCAGGCGGTTCTGTTGATGGTCTGCAGCTGGGCGGAGAACCGCAGTGCCTTGGGTGAACTGACCTCGGAAATTGCCCTCGGCGTGTCACGACTGCTTTGGTACAGGAAGCGATTCTGATGGCTACTTCAGCAGGGCAGCGGCGTCACCTGATCCGCTTCGAACGCGCAGTCGAGGTCCGTGATCCGCTTGGTGGCCCGCCCAAGAAAGAATGGCAGTTCGTCGCCGAGGCATGGGCAAAGAAGACCAACCAGCTCAGCGCGACGGCAGAGGCGATCGCCGCAGGGGCGGAACGATACCGCGAGCAGGTCCGGTGGGACTTGCTCCCGCGTCATGTCGAGCCTGCCTGGCGCATTGTCGAGCGGGGCAAGCCCTACGCGATCAAGAGCATTGCGCCGAGTAACGACGGTAGTGAGATGGCGATCATCGCCGTAGCGGGGCTGAGCAATGGCTGAGCAAGTATCAATTCAGGGTCTAGATGGCCTGTTGCGCTCGCTGCGGGACGTGCCCAAGGCGATCCAAGGAAGGGCGGTCCAGGCCGGCATGCGTAAGGGCGGCAATGTCATCCGGGACGACGCCAGGCGCCGGGCGCCGAAAGCATCGGGGTTCATGGCCTCGCAGATCGTCACCCGCCGGGCCAACGCCAAGAGCCGACAGCGTGCAGGCGTGGGCCAAGGCGGTGAGTACTTCACGGTCGGCGTCAAGACTGGGCGCCGCCGCAAGTACGCCAACACCAAGCGCAACCGTCGCCGTGGCCGCGTTGGGAAGATCTACGAGGAGGCAGGATGGGCCTATTACTGGCGGTTCGTGGAGTTCGGCACCAAGAAGATGCGGGCCTCTCCCTTCCTCACGCCCGCCGGTGAGGCCAAGGGGCCGGAAGCGGCGCAGGTAGTCATCGACGAGACCTGGGCGGCGCTGGACAAGCAACTGAAGAAGGATGGCTGGCGATGATGGTTCCCCTGATCCAATCGCTGCTGGAAGGCGATCCGACCGTCCGGCAGCAGCTCGGCGACCCCGTCCGCCTATTTCTGGGCAGTGCGCCCCAGAACACGCCGCTCCCTTACGCCACGTGGGAGGTGGTCAACGGCTCGCCAACCGCGATGCTGTCCGAGCCGCCGCCGGCTGACGGCTGGCGGGTCCGCATGACCGTATGGGGCGAGGTCCTCACCCAAGCTAACGGCGTTGCCGTCGCCATCCGCGATGTGGTGGAGCGCGTGGGCAGCATCGAGTCGTACAACCCGACGCCCGACAGCGACGGCACGGATGCGATAGGCATTTCGTTCGACGTGCGGCTCCTGCAGCTGCGCTGATCCACACAACGGCAACCCACCGGCCCCGCAAGGGGCCTTTTTCATGCCCGGCGACGGGCACAACGCAAGGAAACCCCTATGGGACAGGTAATCAAGTCGAAGCACTCCCAGTTGTTCGTCGCCACCGGTGCGGCTGAGGTCACCAAGGTGACCCGACTCCGCTCGGTTGGATTCCCCGATGGCCAGGCGTCGGAGATCGATATCTCCGACTACGACGACGACTGGGACCAGTTCGTCGCCGGGCGCAAGCAGACCGGCAGCACCAGCATCGAGATCATCTACGACAGCGAAGATCACGAGAAGCTGGAAGATCTCCACAAGACCGGCGCTGTCGTGAACTGGCTGGTGACCGCGCCGAAGTCGGAAACTGAAGGAGCGGCAAAGCCGGTCGCGGTCGCCGGGAAGATCACCCCGCCCACTGACGTGCTGTCCAAGCAGTTCGACGGCTTCGTCCAGAACTTCGCGGTGACCAGCCAGGACAACGACGTCTGGAAGGCCACGATCACCATCCGCGGCTCCGGCGCAGTCACTACCCACCGGCCTTCGGTGGGCGGCTGACCGTCGCAACGGCGCTCCTTATCGGCCCGCTTCGGCGGGCCTTCTCTTTGGCAGGGCGCGCGGATCCTCCGCGTGTTAGCCGTGCGCGGCCCGCGCGCCCTGTCGCCATTCAAGGAAACGGCCAATGAGCAAGACCAGCGAAACCACCGATACCCAGCCGCAGCAGCCAGTGAGCCTCCTGCAGTCATTCACCGACCTGGGCATGTTCGCCTCCAAGGACGTGCACGCTGACGCGATCACCCTGCCGAACGGCGACAAGGCACAGTTCCATGTGCGCGAGCTGCCGGACGCGGAGTTCCGCAAGCTGTGGGGCGAGGGCGACCGCGCCAAGCTGATCGCGGCAACCATCTGCGATGAGGATGGCAAGCCGGTCATGAACGCGGCGCAGGCCGCCCAGCTCAAGCCGCTGGTGGCTGCGGAGCTGCAGCGCGTGGCCATGAAGCACTCCGGTTTCGGCGACGACGCCGCGCAGGCGCAGGCCGACGCGGGAAACGGCTAAGGCAGCGTGGCGAGGACTGGTTCTGGAAGGTCCTCGCCGGTCATCTGCACCGGCCGGTTTCGGAGTTGCGGGCCACCATGTCACGGCGCGAGTTCCTGGAATGGTGGGAGTTCCACAAGCGGAACCCCATCGACCCCGTGAGCCTGCACATCAAGCCCGCTGCCTTCGCCGCGTACATCACCGCCTCGCACAGCCAGGGCGGGACCAAGCGCTCCTTTCAGCACTACCTCGACGCCCTCGTGCCACGGTCCGATGAGGACGAGGCGCAGGACTGGTTCGACGGACTGGGATGACCATGACCGAAACATTCGGGCGGTTCGCCGCCACGCCAATTGGCCCGGTACTCGCTGCGCGAGATGGTGGGCTCACCCTGGCCACCACCGGCGCCACCACGCTGGCCAGTCACGCGCGTTCCGACTTCAGCCTTGATGCCGGGACGGTGGGCGTGGAGTTTGCCGTGTGGGGTGATGACACCGTTGCAGCACTCGTAGGATTCGCCACCGGTCCAGCAGCGCTGAACAAGGCGCTGGGCGCAGACCTCGCCAGTATCGGTTGGGACCTCGCCGCCGGGCGCTTGCTGCAGGCTGGTGGTGCGATCGCCACTGGGCTGCCGGCGGTGACCCACGGCGACATTGTCGGGCTGCAGGTCGTGTTCTCGACCCCTCGCCAGCTGCGGCTCTACCTCAACGGCGCGCAGATCCTGGTGCGCGAGCTGCAACTGTCCGGTCCGCTGTTCTTCGCCGCGTCGCTGGCCGCCACCAAGGCGGGCGGGCTGTGCCTCGCGGTCAACGCAGGGCAGTGGGGGCCGCGAAGCGAGGCGGCGGCCGCTGGCTGGCGGCTGCCCGCTGCATCCGTCAGCCCGACCCGGCTGGCCGACGTGGACTGGCTGTCCGCGCCCGGCGACAGCCCGGCGAATGCCCGTTACGAGGGGTTGGTGGCCGAGGGCGTCAACCTGATCCAGGAGCTGGCGTTCTGGCCGTGGGGCGGTGACCCGGTGTCCCAGGCAGCGGCCGCCGAGTGCGTCGTGGTCGATGCGGATGGCCTGCTGGACGGAATAGCGGGCACTGGCGTCTCTGGCAGTTCGGTGCAGATCCTGCTGGCACCCGAGAACGGGATGCGGGCCGACGCGGTCCCGGCCTTCCGTTGCGCGATCGAACAGATCGAGATCAACGACGACGGCACCAAGACCCTGCACCTGCGTGATGCGCACGACTACCTGGACGAGACGCTCAACCGGGCCGTTTTCTTGCCGAACATCGCGTCCCTGGCATGGAAGCCGCAGCCCGTGGTAATCGGGGCAGTGGCGAGCATTCCGGCGATGGGGGCCAACTCCGACGCTACATCAATGTTCGTGGCCGACGGACGGGTCTACGTCAATGCGGTGATGGACCGCGGCGACCTGATGGAGGTCGGCACCTACAGCGAAGCGCCGGACGGGCAACAGGTGCTGCTGAAGTCACCACCGGTGACGCCTGTGGTCGTGGATGCTTCCAGTGTAGGCGCTGGCATGATGCCCGCCCGTCTGGAGCAGGCAGTAGGAGACGTGATGGCGCGGCTGGGCCGCGAGGCGTGGTCGGCCAGCGACTGTGTGGCGATCGATCAGGCCACGGGCTACATGGGTATCGGCTACTACGCGGGCTCGGCGATCACCGGTCGCGCAGTATTGAATGCCCTGCTGCCCAGCTACGGCGCCGGGTGCTATCAGGATCCGGCCGGCGTGCTGCGCTTCGTTCGCGTGATCGCACCCGAAACCCACGCAGGGCCGTTCGCCTTTGATCTGTCCGAGGCAGACGACCTGGCGGCTGACCTGGTCATGGTGCCCGATGATGCTCCGAACCTGACCCGGCGTATGGCCTACCGCCCGAACGCCCAGGCACTGGCCGCATCGGATCTCGTCACCGACGTGGTCGACGTTCCGCAGGCGCGCCGTGATGAGCTGACTGGCCTCTACCGTGGGCAGGTGTATGGGGCCGGCCCGCTGCATGCCCACTACCAGCGGGCGGAAGCTGCTGACCCTGTCATCTCGTTGTTCTGGCATGCAGCCGACGCGCAACAGGAGATTGATCGCGTCCTCGGCCTGTACCGGGTGCAGCGCCACTTCTACCAGCTTGCGGTGCGCGGTGATCAGGATTTGGCGCCGCTGCCAGGTCAGATCGGCAGGCTCACGTACAGCCGGTATGGGCTGGCAGACGGCAAGCCGGTGCTGGTGCGCCGTGTAGAGCGCAACCCTGCCACGGGGGACGTGGTGCTGACGGTGTGGGGATGATTAGCGATGGCAGTTCTTCATATAGTCACTCGAGTTTCGTGTGAAACCCAATGCCTCTATTCCGGTGGTCAACACGTCGATGAGCTAAGGAAGCCGCCACTCAAAGATTCTGTTGGGGTAGTCCATGATCAGCAGGCCGTGCTGCAGGAAGGTTCGCCCAATAATCAACTGATAGGCAGTACTTCCGATGTCGGAAACCGCAGTGAAATCAGTCGTGAAGTTCAGGCGCATGCTGGGAAAGAACATGACCGTCTCGGCCAGATAGACGACAGATGAGCCGCTTGCCGTTGTTTGCTGCATGGGCCTTCCACGCGTAGCCCCTACTGAATCAAGGATGCTGGCAGGTGCAATGCAGGTGTCTGCGCCAGTGTCCACAAGTGCAACATACGGCTTGCGATTCGCGATAGAGCCATCGGGTGAGGTGAGATAAACATCCATCACCGGGATGGCGTTACAGGAGTCTGCCAGCGGATCGAGGCAATTGTTGCCTTGGCGGTCGATCAATCTGATTGGTCCGACCTTGTAGCTGTCCATGTTGCTGTCCATAGCTATCCCTGACTATCCGAAATTGTGAACGGAGGTTAATTCATGCTCGTTGGATATGGAATGCCCGAAGTCACGACGGTCACCCTCACCGGTGGCACGTGGCTCAGTGCGGACCAGGGCTCGGCGCTCTTCGATGGCAAGCCTGGCAGGGCCTCTCGGATCCGGCGCACAAGCTCGCTGGTGATCACGATCACCCTGGCCGATGCTATCGTCCCGGGGATCATCGCGATTCTCGGCCTCAACATTCCGCCGGGCGTGCAGGTCAGCGCTGCCGGCGCGACCGGGACCACTGTGCGTCTGCCGGACGGCAGCGTCTGCGCCTGGTTGTTCCCGCAGGCCAGCGCCCTGGTCTCGGTGGTGTCCGTGGAGATCGCCACCACGGCCACCAACGTGGACGTGGGCGAGATTGCGATCTTCCGGGCGGTGGACGTTGGTATCAAGGACGGTTGGGCCGTGGCCACGATCGACGCCAGTGTCCATGCCCGGACCAAGGGCGGCCAGGTCAACACGGTTCCCGGGGCGCTGTACCGCCGCCTGACCTGCACGTTGTCCGGCCGTTCCACGCCGGTTGTGCGCGGCAACGGTCTCGGCGGTGTGGATTGGGAGATGATCGGGGCCGCTCTGTCGGGCCGGCGGCGCTCCTGTGTCGTGCCCCAGTACCGGGATATGGTCACGAAGGCATTTGATCCAGCACTGGCGGCGCGGTCCGCCCTCTATGGCTTCCCGACCCAGCTACCCAGTGCCGAGAACATCAGCCGGCAGTACTTCTCGGGATACATGGAGTTTGAAGAAGTACCAGCATGATGCTGGAATGGCCGCACCTTCCATCAAGGACGATCTATGAAAAAGAACTCCCTATGCTTGCTCGTCACTTGTGCGCTCGGGTTAGCGACCCCTCTAGCAGCTCAAGAGAACCCACTACAGCCTGTTTGGGAGCGTGCTTCGAAAGAACGCGAAAGTCCTGCCCCCTACACAGGGAAGTACTGCGACTATTCGCAGTTCAGCGGCTTGGAATTCACATTCTCCCGCGACGAAGTCTATCGAAAGTATGGATTCCAGCACTTTTCAAAGACTGTAGATGGGTTTGAGAGTCTTCCCTTTGACGAGTACGCGGGGAAGAGGGGAAAGATCGGCCGGGAAGCTGGCGCCTATGCCAGGGAGGTTCTCGTTGAGGACTGCTCCTCCGCATACTTGCGTAACGCGAGAGAGATTGACGCGGAGGACGCGATGGCATTCGGAATCGAGTTCGCTGTGGCTCCGGCCACTGCGTGGGTCGTCACAAATGAAACTGATCGAATGACGGACGCGAAGTCCTGCCATGTAACTCCACAGACCGATCGGCTGCCATATCCGATGTTCTTCTATCACTCGAAAGAAGGGTTTTCAGTGGCTGTTGTCGGTGGTGACTTCCCCGGTAAGAGCACAACGTTTCGTGTGGACAAGAATCGCGCAGTTTCTGAGGTCGATGGCCTAAGCGGTCAAAGGGCTCAGGCACTTGTGGCACAGATCCGGTCGGGCGGGGGGCGTCTACTTATTGGTGCATATCAATGGCCCTATGAGTCGGAAGTAATCCGAGAGTTCAATCTTTCAGGCTTGGTCGAGAAGCTGAATATCTGTAAGGCAGCGGTTACCCGCTAGCACGTTCAGCGACGGACCAACGCATGTTCATCGAAAGCCCGCTTTGAGCGGGCTTTTTTTATTGAGGAAGCCATGAGCCTATACACCCTCACCGTCGATCTACTGCTCAAGTCCGGCTCTTTCGAGCGGGACAGCGGCAAAGCGGCCCGAGTAGTTCAGCGGGACATGTCTAGCATTCAGTCGGCAATGTCTGAGGCTGCGCGACGTGGTGCCGATGACGTGGCGGCAGGGTTCCGTCGCGTGACACTGGAGGCGGTCGGGATGGGCTCGGCTCTGGCCGCAGTCAAGGCGACAATCGGCCGGGCTGATGAATGGACCGGGATGAGCAACCGTATCCGCCTGGTCACCGCCTCGCAGGCCGAGTTTGTTGCGGCCCAGCAGGATGTGGTCCGGATCGCAAAAGCGACGTATCAGCCGTTGGACGCCACGGCCAGTCTCTATCAAAACCTGGCAATGGTTCAGGATCGACTCGGCGTAACGGGCGCGCAGACAGCGCGGATCGTGGAGACGGTGAACAAGACGATTGCCATGTCGGGTAGTAGCGCAGCTGCGTCGGAGGGCGCGCTTACTCAGTTTGGCCAGGCTCTGGCGGCAGGTACGCTGCGCGCAGAAGAGTTCAACTCGATGGTCGATGGCGCATCCAAGCTGGTGCAGACCATTGAAGACGGCATGGGCATTGCCCGCGGCAGTCTCCGCAAGTTCGTGGTGGATGGCGGTGTCGCAGCCGATCAGATCGTCAACGCTCTGCTCAAAATGTCTGACGGCGTTGATGACTCATTCGGGAAGATGCAAGTCCGTGTCTCGCAGTCGATCACCAACCTAAATACCAACCTGACTGAGATGATCGGCAGGGCAGATGAGGCAACGGGGGCTTCCCAAGCGCTTTCTGCGGGCATTGGGGCGCTTGCCAACAACTTGGAAGTGGTGGCGGTGGCTGGTGCTGCCGTGGCATCTGGCCCACTACTGAAGGCCCTACTGGCGCGGGTGGCTGCTGCTAACGCTGGCATGGCAGCAGATCGGGCCGCAGCCGCGCAGAACGTCGCCGCGGCCCAGCAGCTGGAACTGCGGACCCGAGCGGCAATGCTTGATGCTCAGGCGGAAGTGGGGCGGGCTGCTGCAATCGGCGGTAGTGTGTCCGTTAGCTCCAAGGCCGCAGCGGCGACCCTGGAACATCGGCAAGCCGTCATCCTGCTTGCACAGGCCCAAGGGCAGGCCGCTGCCGCGAATGCCGGATGGGTTGCTCGTGCGGGTGCATCGACGCTCGCCATGTTGGGTGGTCCAGCCGGCATCATCACCATGCTGGCCACAGCTGCTGCCGGTTGGTTGATCTTCCGCGACAACACCAAGACGGCATCGGCTGCTTTGGTCGACTTTAGCGGTGCCGCCGATACGGCAATTGAGAAGTTCAAGACCCTTAATGCTCAGATGCAGGCAGGTGAGATCCTTCGGCTGCAGAAGGAAATGTCCAAGGGCTATGACGATCTAAACGCTGCTGTAAATCAGATGGTGGCCGTGTCCAGCACGGAGATTGGCGGTCCGCGTTTCAAGCTCTACGTTCAAGAAGTCGGACAGCTTCGAGCAGAGTTTCAGGCAGGGAAGATTACTGCGGACCAGTTCAGCGCATCGCTTGCTGCTGCAAATACGCAGCTTCTTGAAGGCGCTCCGGCTGCCAAGCGCATCAGTGACAAGTTCACTGAACAGACGGCCTCCGCTGCATCCTTGGCTCAGAGCTATGAACAGCAGAATCGTTTGTTGACGGCATTCACGGGTGCTACAAACCAAGCAACGACTGCAACCGACGCTCTGTCGGGCTCGTTCAACGTCCTGGGCGATTCGGCCGGCGCCGCCGGCAAACGGATCGCATCGGCGATACAGTCGCTCCCGGGTCAGCTCGCGCGCGTGGGAAAGAGTGCGGCCGAGGTCGCCAAGCTGGACGTGGGTGACTGGTTCAAGGAGGCCCAGGCCAGCGGTGTCGACTTCTCCAAGCGCGATGACCCCAAGGTCAAGCAGTACCTTGAACAGGGCGCCCAGTACATCCGGCTGCAGACCGAGCTGGCCGCGGCGCAGAAGAACTTCACCGAATCGCGCAAGGCTTCGTCGGCCGCAGAGCGTGCGGGAGCGAAGGACTGCAAAGCCGACGCGGAGGCAATCAAGCGCTACGGCGAGCAGGCGGCGATGGCTGCCGCGACCATGGCTGGCCCGCTGGCTGAGGCCACCGAGCGCCAGAAGCAGCTCGAGGACAAGCTGAAGGAAGCGCTCAAGGAAGGGCGCATCGAGCGTGCCGCGTACAACACGCTCCTGCTGGAGTCGCAGAAAGCGTTGGAGCAGTCCAGCGCTGAGATCAAGAAGGCCCTGGCCAGTCCGGAATCGCTGCTGGCGACCATGGACGCCGAGGTGGCCATGCTCGGCAAGGTCGGGCGTGCGCGAGAGCTGTCGCGCCGGCAGATGATGAACGAGCGCGACATGCGGCAGGAGCTGCAGAGGGCCGTGGAGGCGGCAGGCAGCAAGGAGGAGCTGGCCAGGAGGAAGGGCGTTGCCTCCTATGAGGCGTATGAGCAGTCCATGCTTGCTGCGGCTCGCGCCTCGGCCGATCTGTCGCTGCGGGTGGAAGAGGCTGCAGCGAACGTAGAAGCATGGGCCAACGTACTGGTGTACGGCGTTGGCGATGCCGCCGATGCTATGGCCGACTTCGTTGCTGGCGGCATGCGCGACTTCGACAACCTGTGGGACGACCTGAAGGACGCCGCCAAGCGTGGCCTGCGCGATCTCGCTCGCGAGTTCCTGCAGCAGAAGCTGGTGATCCCGATCCAGACGCAGATCCTCAACGGGATGAGCGGTCAGGGCGGTGGGCTGAACCTGCAGAGCTTAATGGGGTTGTTCGGCGGCAACGGCTCTGCGGCCGGTGGCCAGAACGTGAGTACGGTGGCCGGGCTGCTTTCCAAGGGCCAGGGCCTGTTCGGGTTCGGCCGTTCCGCCGGGGCCGCAGCGGGAACCCTGACAGGCTTCGGCGACGTGACCAGCATGGCCGGGATGACCGGTTCCAGCTTCTCCGGGTTGATCGGTGGTGGCAGTGCAGGAGCCGGCGCGGGTGCGGCGGGTGCAGGCGCTGCTGGCTCAGCAGCGGCGGCGGTCCCCATCATCGGCTGGATCGTCGCCGGCATGATGAAGAACGCCCAGTTGTTCGACCAGGGCTGGAACATCGCCAATGGTGAGAGCTGGGCCGGCAAAATCGCCACCGCCGGGGCTGTCGGCTTGGCCGACAAGGGGTTCCGCGCCTTGGGCTTCAACGACAAGGTCGCGTCGATCCTGTCCGGCTCCAGCATCCACGCGAAGCTGTTCGGCCGGCAGGCTCCCAAGGTCACCGGGCAGGGCATCACGGGTAGCTATGGCTTCGGCGGATTCGATGGCCAGAGCTATGCCGATATCAAGGCCAAGGGCGGTCTGTTTCGCAGCGACAAGAAGTGGACACAGTTCGGCGCGCTGGACCCTGGCATCGATCGCACGTTCGATATGGCCGCGCGCCAGGTCCGCGGTGCTGCAACCGATCTGGCCAAGCAGCTGGGTGTGGATCTGACCCAGAAGCTCGGCAGCGTGCGTGTAGACCTGGGCAAGCTCCAGTTGTCGGCGGACTCCACCGAGGCCAAGGCGCAGCTGGAGGCTTACCTCGCGGACATGACCAATCGGTTGTACACCGAGGCAGTCAAGGCGGCGGGGTTCGGTGGCCAGCTCGACGGCTACTTCGAGTCGGCGGACGTGTTCACCGCGCTCAGTGCGTCGATCGCGCTGGCCGTGGGCAATGCCGATGAGCTGGGCCGAGCACTCAACGGGCTGGAAGTCGACAAGGTCAACAAGGCGGTTGACTACTTCCAGGACCTGGCCGGCGTCGCCGGCACGGACTTGGCCACCCAGGTGCAGAAGGTGACCGGGCTGCTCGGCAACTACGCCAGCCTCATGGCCGATGTGAGCACCCAGCTGATGACGGCCAACCTGACGCAGTACCAGTGGCAGGCGCTGCCGATCGAGCGCACGTATCGCCAGCAGGTGAAGTCGGCCAACGACTATGCCAAAGCGCTCGGCTTGTCCGGCGCTCGGGCTGAGGACCTGGCCAAGATTGAGGCGCTTCGTGCCACCAACATGGGCAAGCTGCAGGCGCAGATCGACAAGGACAAGAAGGCCATGCAGTACGGCCTGTCGATCAGTGACCTTTCGCCGCTGACGGACCAGGAGAAGCTGGGCGAGGCGATGAAGGAACTGGAGCGGGCGGTGTCCGGTGGCGACACCAGCGCCGCGCAGGCGGCCGCTCAGGCCGCGCTGGGCTTCGGTCGGAACCTGTACGCCAGCGGGCAGGACTACAACAGCCTGTACGGCCGGGTCACCGGCCTCATCGATGGCATGAAGATCGGCGACCTGAACACCCAGGACGGCACCAGCATGGGGACGCTGGCCGACGCCATCGAGGCGTTGCCGGACAACTTCAGCCGGGCCGTGTTCGACCTGGTCGTTAACAACGACGCTCAGACGCAAACCACCGCCGCCATTCAGCAGAGCAACGCTTTGCTCGCCGAACAGAACCAGCTGCTCCGCCAACTCGTTTCCACCACTACCCAGGGCGTACGCAACGCCAGCAGTTCAGCGCTGCGCGAAGCACTCAACGCGAGGTAATCAGCAATGCAAGCAAGGAAACTCACGCTGGTGGAAATCGGCGTGGGCGGGCTGCCGTCCGCGTCTCCGGTGGCGCCGCGCTTTTCCACGTGGTTCCCGGTGCCCTTCAAGGCGCCGGACGTGCCGCCGGCGAATGGGGTCAATCCTACGCCGGTGGCCGACGGCGTCGTGCTCGAATGGGACGCCGTCGATCTGGAGGGCGTGGTCTACGTCATCTCGCGCAGCGAGAGCCAGGACGGCCCCTGGACGGAGATCCACCGCACCACCGAGACGCGCTATGTCTATAGCGACGGCAGCGGCAAGACGTGGTGGTTCCAGATCACCCCGACCGTGCGCGGCAAGACAGGCACCGGAACCGTGGTGGGTGTTGTTCCGCCCACGACCTCCAAGGACCTGGCTGAGCAGCAGGCCAAGCTGGCGGCGGAGATCAGTGCCCGCATCCAAGCGATCGCAGACGAGGCGGCTGCTCGCGCCGCCGGGCTGGCACAGGCGGCGCAGGACCTGATCGCGGAGGCGCTGCTGCGGCAGCAGGGCGTGACCGAGGCCATGCAGGCGATCAGCGCGGAAGCCCAAGCAAGAATCGACGCCATCCTGAATGAAAAGCTGGCGCGCGAAGCGGCGATCACCCAGGAACAGCAACTGCGGCAGAGCGCCGACGAGTCACTGGCCCGCTCGGTGTCGGAGGTTGCAGCCGGCAGCGGCACGCAGTTCGACAGCATCGAGATCTGGCCCTTCAACCAGACGACTGACGGATGGACCGGCAACGGCGCCCCGACGCTCGTGGATGGCTGGCTGCGGCCCGCCAACCATGCCACCGCGCCCTGGGTGCAGTCGCCGGTGGCCTTGGCCGTCGATGGCAGCGCCTATCGCTTTGTGAAGCTGCGTCTAAAGCGCGTGGGATCGCCGACATGGAAAGGCCTCCTGCAATGGATCACCACCGTTGATCAGGATTGGAACGCGGCGAAGAGCGCCAGTGCTCGAGAGCCTGTATGGGACGGTGATGGCGTGGCCACGATCGACGTGCAGGACGTTGCCTGGTGGCCGGCAACCATCGACGCAATCCGCCTTCAAGTCGGGGATGCTCAGACCGTCGCGGACTACTACCTTATCGACTACGTTGCGGTGGGGCGCCCGCAACCCGGCGCGTCGGTCGCCCTGGTGCAGGAGGAGACCCAAGCCCGAATCGCTGCGGACGCAGCCGAGGCGCTCCAGCGATCATCGCTTGCCGTGCAAATGCGAGGTGATTACGAAGGAAGCGACGTGACGGGCGTGCGCTCGGGCCTGGTGGCCAGTGAGCGTGATGCACGTATCAACGGCGACGGGGTCAATGCACAGGCAATTCAGCTGATCAACGCTCGTATGCCGGATGGAAATGGCAAGACAGCAAGTGAGGCGAGCGTCCAGCAGCTGGCACAAGCGAATGCGGCCGAGCACGCCGCGATGGGACAACAGATCGATCAGATCGGTGTGAGCCTTGGTGAAAAGGCTGATAGTGCGGTTGTGGCTCTGCTTCGGTCAGAGGTGAATACGATCGACGGGCAGGTACGGGCAAACTCGCAGAGCCTCACCAGCCTTACCGATCGAGTGGCCTTCACGGAGGGCGGCGTCGCCGCCAATTCGTCGGCTATCAGCGGGCTTGCATCTACGGTAAGCCAGCACGGCGATACGATCTCCGCCCACACACAGCAACTCACTCAGATAGGCGGGAAGGTCACGGATCTGGAAGGCAAGGAACTTGCCAATTCCTCGGCTATCCGTGGGCTCACCACCCAGGTGACACAGCAAGGTGGGCGACTTGACAGTCAGGCTGAGCAGCTCATGCAGTTGTCGTCGCGTGTTGGCGATGTGGATGGCAAGACCAACGCCAACGCATCGGCGATTGGCGGGTTGACGACGCGCGTCACGGAGACTGAACAGGGCCTCGCCGCGCAGGCGACGCAGACAGGCCGGCTTGAGGCAAGGTTGGACTCGTCCAACCCGAACCTGCTCCAGAACCCGAAGTGGTCGGACGGTCTGACGAATTGGGTAGGTACTGATGGGATTATTGTTAGCTACACCGATTGGAGCGGTACATTTCTGCAACTCCTCGCTCGCCCTGGTGACTACCGCTACCTGTTCCAAGCAGTCCCCTTCGGTGGAGCTTCCTACACTCCGTTCACCGGAAGCGTAGACATGTACCGCAACAACGTTCGCGGTGCAGTGTTTGCGCAGATGGAGTTCTTCGACGCTGCCAATAACCGCATCGGAACGACTCCCCGTGCAGACGCAACCCATACTCCGGGCACCTGGAAGCGTTACGAGTTCACTGGCGAAACTCCCCCGGGTTGCGCCAAGGTGCAGATCGTAGTCTATAGCTACGACACCGACTCCAACGCGTCATTCCGTCGTGCCAAGTTGGAGACGGGTCGATACGCTACTACCTTCGACGAAGGCCGTAACGTAGATGCACTTTCTAGCGGCTTTAGTACCCTAAACGCGACCGCTACGCGCCATGATGGTCAGATCACGGCCAACGCCAGCGCGGTGCAGGGTGTGCAGGCACAGCTTGGTGGCAAAGCCGATTCGGCGGTTGTAGTGACGATGGACGCAACTATGAAGTCGCTGGGTGCGTCTGGCAACCTACTGCCAAATTCCACCTTCCCAATGTGGAATCGCAACGGTTGGAGCTGGTGGGGCAACGCGGGTGACTGGTTCAACGAGCTTGGGAATCCGACCGGCGGCAACGCCTGGAACCAGCCGGGTGTCACTGGTTTGGGTTCGGTAGCCAAGGGCGGCACGGCAGTGGGTGAGATTCGAGTGTTCGGTATGGATACCGACGTTGCAATCGAACCCGGCAGAACCTACGCCATTTCGGCATACATGCAGCTTCACCGCTGCGACTCGCAGCTGGCATTGTTCTTCTATGATTCTGCGGGCAACCAGTTGGCATCGCCGTCCAGCACCTGGGTGCCGTCGAATTGGGGCAACTCCGCCACCAGTGGCCTTACTAGCCTCCCGCGCCCCTTCGTGATCTCCAAGGCCCCGCCGGGCGCCCGTCGTGCGCGCATGGCGGTCTACATCCGCGCAGCGGCAGGTGCAGATACGTCTGCTCCCTACTTCTGGATGTTCCGTCCGATGTTCAGTCAGGTCCTTGACGGAGCATCCACCGCGCCAGCGTGGACAGCAGGCGGCCAGGAGGCATCCGCACAGTGGGGAGTGAACGTGCGTGCTGACAAGAAGATCGGTGGCGTGCAGCTATCCGCTACGGGTGAGATATCTGCCTTCGACGTGCTGACTGACATGTTCCGTGTGTCATCTCCAAGCGCCGGTATGCGCACTGAGTTCAGCGACGGAAACTGGCGTGTTTACGACCAGAACGGGCGTCTGCGTATGCGATGGGGGGTTGTGCCGTGATCAACCAAGAAGGGCTGGGAACCCGGCTCTCTGCAACCGACAGGAGGCGGCATGCAGATTGTGATGGAAGTGAACGATGAGAACGGCAATCGGCTATGGGACCTCGCCAGCCGGTTGGGCCTGCTGTGCGGTGTGGCGTGGTCGGATTCAACGCCTGGCAATGGCTTTGCTGCCAATCTGCCGCCTGGGGAGTTCTTCTATATCCCCATCATTCCCTCCGACTCGCTGGGTTACGTTCCCGTGATCGGCTACGCGAATGGTCGGGTGTACTGGGCACTGAACAAAAATGGCAGCGGTCAGTTCGTCGGCACGATCAAACCGGTCAAGTTCTACTACGGAGTGCGGTGATGGCAAAGGCCACAGTAGAGATTTTTAGCGACGCTGGGACCACGCTGATTAGCGAGGACACCCCGTCGCTGGTGCTGAAGCAGAAAATACGCATCGATGTTTCGCCGGTGACCTACCCAGGAAACAACCCGGGGGGCAACTGGAAGTATGCAGAGATGATGATCAATGCCGAGGCCCCGATGGTGGCATTTATCGGTGACCCGTATCCGTTCTTCCCTCAGCTTCAGGAGATCGGTCCGAATCAGTTCAGGCTGACGCTGTGGACGAACACGCCAGCGCGCCTGCAAGGCTGGGCGTATGTGTTCGATCGCCCCGCCAACGAAGATGCGCAGTACCTCGCGTTATGGGATGCGAACGGGCGGCTGACGTACGCGTTGGGTGCAAAGCCCATGCGGATCATCGGTGTAGGCGGCGTCTTTCCCAATGGCGGTATGGAAGAGGATAGGTTTCCTGACTTCACCGGCAAGACGGTCGCCGGGGTGATCTGCGCGCCGGCGACCAGCACGTTCCAGAACAGCTTCACCGTGATGGGGATCGGCAACGGGCAGGGCGTTAGCGGGAAGCATGGCCTGTTCGGCAACGCGATCACCATCCCGAAAATCGGGACTGGCGGCTCACCAAACCAGGCCGTGGTCGGGATCGTGATGGCGGTTGACGTAACGAACTACTGATCTGCCGCGATCACATGGCCTGCACGTGAGGCGGCGCCAGATGAGGGCATGTGCTATTCCGCCCAGATCACCGCCGCCTATCAGAAGCTGGTCCGGATGACCGGCGCCACCCTGTCGCTGCAGGAGTTCGCCGCGCTCTACGCGCACGACCCGGGCAAGAAGCGGCCCAAGACGCCGAAGGCCATGGATGACGCCTTCCGGGCCGGCGTGAGCCCGGCAGAGCTGGCGGTCTGGGCAGAGGTCGAGCAGTGGAACCGGGCCGAGGCCGCCCTCCTGGAGCAGGAGCTGTTCGCGAACCGGAAGCGGCTGGCCGACGCTGAGCGCGCGCTGCAGGTGAAGGAGACGAAGAAGGCCCGCGAGGACGTGCGGATTGCCGGCAACAAGATCGAGCGGGCCAAGGCGCGGCTGGCGGATCTGCAGCGCCTTGAGCCAAAGGACCGTGACAGCCGCATCTTTCCCGGCGTCTATGCCCCGGTGATCGTTTCCGAAGCAGGGAAGATGGTCATCAAGCCGATGCGCTACCAATGCCGACTGGCCGGGAAGCCGGCCAACTACGACCAGCGCTTCCCCGGCACCTACAACGCCCGTCGCGACAGCCTTGAGAAGTTCTGGGCGCCGGCGTTCGGCCACACCCACGGGCTGATGGTGGTGGACACGTTCTACGAGAACGGCGAGGGGCCGGACGGGAAGAACCAGGTGGTGCAGTTCACGCCGCGCACTGGCGAGCCCATGCTGGTAGCGTGCCTGTGGTCGCACTGGAAGGATCCGGCCGGCAAGGAGCCTGATCTGCTGTCGTTCGCCGCGATCACAGACGACCCTGAGCCCGAGGTGGCCGCGGCCGGCCACGACCGGACCATCATCAACATCAAGCCCGAGCACGTGGATGCCTGGCTCAACCCGGACCCGGCAGACCTAGCCGCGCTGTACCGGATCTTTGACGATAAGCGGCACCCGTTCTACGAGCATCGATTGGCGGCGTAGGGAGAACCCCGAACGTCAGCGGGTGGTTGCCCGATACCGAGCGTCCGCCGGTCCGGGCATTCTGACTGTGCCGGATCCGGGGCCGCAGGCAGCTCAACCCGGGGGCGCGTGAGCAGCGCCGCGCCGGCACCCATCTGGAACGATTCAGGCAGGTCGCTGCCGCGTTCGCAGGACCTGCGACGGCCGGCTGTATCCTCCCGACCATGCCGCTCCCCGCCGACTTCAACTGGACGACCAGGTCCGCCAGCCGCCCGGATGAACCCCTGACCGTGGTCGCCTGCCACGGGGTGTGGGTGGTGGCTATGGCCCAACGGGTGAACGACGGCATCTGGATTGCCTCGCTGGATCGGCACCGGCATGGCCCTGGCGGTCCATTCCGCTGGTGCAGCAGCTACGAGCAAGGCCGGGCGGGGGCTGAGCTGTGGGTGGCCAGGCACGAGGCACGACTGCGCGAGGACGTGGCCAAGATCCGGGAATACCGGGAGGCGATCGCGGGTAATCGCCTACTGAAGGACAGCCTGAAGCCGCCGTTCGGATGGATGGGATAGGCCGCGTTTAGGCCGCTGGAATGGCCGGATATCCGTTCCGCAAAATTCCCGTGCCCCTTGTGGCTCAAGGCATTCAACCGGATGTTTCGAATGGCAAAGCGGAACGGATGGCGGCGTAAGATGTTGAAAGTAATCGAATTTTCACGTGACTTTTAATCTTTTGGTCGAAGGTTCGAATCCTTCACGGCCCACCATTGCATCCAATGACCCAGGTCATTCAGAAAGGCACCGTAATGCGGTGCCTTTTTTGTTGCCCTGGTCCGTGGCCTCTACTTCGCCCGCATTCCCTTGGCTTTTGCGGCCGCCGCGTCGGCAGCTTGCTGTGCGGCCGTCGCTGCCGCATTCGCGGAACGCACGGCTTCCGCTTGAGCCGCGTCAAAGTCAGCCCGGCGCTGCGCGCTGATCCGGCGTTCCAGTTCTGAATATGCGACGTAGCTCTCCGGATACTTCGCGACGCAGGCTTGCTGCAGCAGCGGGATCGCGTGGTCGGACAATCCCGGTTGGAGGTGGGCGAGCAGGCAGTCCGCATACGCTGCGGATGCTGGCGGAGTGCTGCTGGACTGCGGTGAGGCGGCGGCAAGGGTGGTGGCGATCAATACACTCAACATGGGAACCTCCTTGTGGATATGAGCGTGGCGGCGACCAGTCCTTGAGCCAAAGTGCCCGTTGCATGACCATCACCGGCTCCATGGTGCTCCAGTTCCGGCAGATCGGCAAAGTGCCGCGAACGACAGTGCCTCCGGCGGTCTATGCTCGGCATCTTTCCCAGGATGGGCCGTCCCATGCGTCTGATCGTGCTGTCGCTGTTGTTGTCCGTCGTCTCCGCCGCGCCGCTGATGGCCGCCGAATCCGCGTCGCCCGCCGCCGCCACGCCGCTGGTCATCGGCGAGACCTTCACCATCGAGTCGAAGGCGCTGGGCGAGACCCGTCGTATCAACGTCTACCGCCCGCAGCCGTGGGGGCTGGACCCGAAGGCACCGCTACCGGTGCTCTACATGCCCGACGGCGGCATCGGCGAGGACTTCCTGCATGTGGCCGGGCTGGTGCAGGTGCTCAGCGGCAACGGCAGCATGCGTCCGTTCCTGCTGGTTGGCATCGAGAACACCGAGCGCCGCCGCGACATGACCGGCCCCAGCAAGGACCCGCAGGACCAGAAGATCGCGCCGCGCATCGGCGGGTCGGCGGCCTACCGTACCTTCCTGCGCGATGAACTGATGCCGCAGGTGCGCCAGCGCTACCCGACTACCGACGAACGCGCGTTGATCGGCGAGTCGCTGGCTGGCCTGTTCGTGGTCGAGACGCTGCTGCAGGAGCCGACGCTGTTCAACAGCTACATCGCGCTGGACCCCAGCCTGTGGTGGAACCGTGGCGCAATGCTGGCCGGCGCGGCCAAGCAGCTGCCGGCGGTGACGCGTGCGCAGCCGCGCGTGTTCCTGGCCAGCAGTGGTCAGCCGGAGCTGGCGGCCTCTGCCGCACAGTTGGCCACGCTGCTGCAGCAGGCGTCGCCGTCGCCGCTGGTGAAGTACCTGCCGCTGCCGGAGGAAACCCACGCCACCATCTATCATCCGGCCGCGTTGCAGGCGCTGCGCACGCTGTTCCCGGCGCCGCCGCCGGCCTCGCCCTGACCGCACTGGTACCCGCCTGTACACCATGCAACGATGCGGCAGCGGCGCCATCGGGTGCGCCGCCCGCAACGGGAGCGTGTGGATGCAGCGTGTGCGTGGATGGAGTGTGGCGGCCTGCCTGGCCATGAGTGGCTGTGCGATGTCGGTGGCGCCGCCCGCAATGCAGAGTGAAGCGAAGGACAGTGCGCCGACTGCCACGCCGGGTGTGGTGCTGCCGGACACGGAAGCGCTGCGCGTGCACGACCCGGTCGGCCGCGACTATCCGGTCTGGGTGGCGCTGCCGGCCGACTATGCGGCGCATCCGGAAAAGCACTACCCGGTGCTGTACGTGACCGATGCGCTGTACAGCTTCCCGCTGGTGCGCAGCGTGCGCAACATGGTCGGGCAGAAGGGCGTCAACATCGAGGATTTCATCCTGGTCGGGCTGCCGCCGCAGGAAGGCCTGACCTCCAAGCAGAGCCGCTCGCGCGATTACACGCCCAGCGACCCGGCGCGTACCGATCCGCGTGATTACAGCGATGACGTCAGCTACGGCGGCGCGGCGCACTACCGCGATTTCCTCGCTGGGCAGGTACTGCCGATGATCGATGCGCGCTACCGCACCGATCCGGCGCGGCGTGCCTATGCGGGTCATTCCTATGGTGGCCTGTTCGGCGCCTATGTGCTGACCACGCGCCCGGACATGTTCCGCACCTACATCCTGTCCAGCCCATCGCTGTGGTTCGACGACCATCGGGTGCCGCGCATGCAGGCCGAAGCCAAGGCGCCGGCGCAGTCGACCACGGTGGTGCTGTCGGTGGGCAGCTTTGAAACGGTCAAGCCCGAACCGCGTTACTTCACCCGCAACGACATGCTGCGCCACAACGCCGAATTCGCCGAGCAGCTGCGCAGCAGCGGGCGATCGTTGAAGGTGGAGAACATGGTGATCGATGACGAGGATCACTTCACCGTCTACCCGGACATGATCACCCGCGCACTGCTGAAGGTGTTCCCGGGTACCGGACCGTACAGCAGCGGTTGATGAATGCCTCAGGCCGCCTGTGCATCCGGCCCGGTCAACACGCCCACATCGGCGTGCCGGAAGCACAGCCGGATGGCGTCGAGCAGCTCGCTCATGTTGTACGGCTTGGGCAGGAAATGGATGCCGTCGCGCAGCTGCGGCAGCACCTGGTGCTGGTCCATGCCCGACGTCACCAGGATCGGTAGCTGGGGATAGAGGCCGCGGACCCGGTTGGCGGCTTCAATGCCACTGATCGCGCCCAGATTCACGTCGGTGAACAGCAGGTCGAAACGCTCACCGGCGGCCAGCAGGCCCAGCGCCGCTTCGGCAGAGCTCACGCCCACCACGTGGCAGGCCTGGCTTTCCAGCGCCAGCCGGCTCAGTTCGCGGGTTTCCTCGGCGTCCTCGATGAGCAGGACGCGGGGTTCAACGTGGCGCTTGGACAGCAACATGACGCTACAGCTCCGGAAAGCAGCAATGAAAAGGCGCGCAAGTATGCGCAAGTCGGGGGTGATCCCGGCGTGCACGCCAGGCTAAGTGGGCGTTACAGCGGGCGCGAGCGTCGCCGGCGTACCTGCCAGGCCAGCACCGCCACTGCCAGAAGCGCGGTGCCGATGCGCAGGCTGGTGGCCTGCCAGCCGAGCGCGACGGCGTCATCCAGGCTGAACACATTCCAGGCCAGGTTCATCGATACGTGCAGCACCAGGCCACACCACAGGGTGTCGCCGTCCAGATGATCCAGCCAGGCGAAGATGAAGCCGCCCAGGGCGATCACCGCGCCGACGAACAGGGCGGTGCCGCCGCCGTCGAAGCCGCCGAAACCCAGCCAGTGCACCCAGCCGAACAGCAGCGCCTGCGGCAGCGCGAGCAGGGGCCATGGCCCGCGCATGATCTTGACCAGCAGCACGAAGCCGAGGCCGCGGAACAGCACTTCTTCGGCCAGTGGGAACAGCGCAGCGAGCATCGTCGCATCCAGGGCGGTCAGTGCGGTGTTGGGCGTGCCCAGCAGCGCCAGGCCCAGCCAGCACGGCAGGCTGGCCAGCAGCACCCACATCGGGCCGCTCCAGCCGTTGCCGCGCAGCCCCAGGCTCGCCATCAGGCCTACCCCACGCGGGCGCAGCAGCGCGGCCAGCAGCAGGGCCAGCAGCACGGCCAGTGCGTTGTCGAGCAGGCTGCCGCCGTAGGCAATGGGCAAGGCGGGAATCGGCGTGCCTGCGGCGGCCGCGATATCGCGCAGATTCAGGCCAACGCCGACACCCAGCAGCACCAGCAACAGGCGTGCGGTGGTGGGCAGGCGGGACAACACGGTCATGTACGCATTCCCTGCGGAACAAGGACGCAGCGTGCCACGCGGTATGCATGTGGACACGCGCCGGAAGTCCCTGTGCCATCGGTCATGCGTTGCCGCACAGTCATCGCGGTGCAGGTACAGTCGAAACCAGACCGACAGGAGCAATGCCGATGCTGTGCCCCGTGTGCAAGACCCAGACGCTGCAGATGGCCGAACGCCATGGCATCGAGATTGATTATTGCCCGAGTTGCCGCGGTGTGTGGCTGGATCGTGGCGAGCTGGACAAGATCATCGAACGTGCGGGCGCCGGTGCTGCAGTACCTCCGCCAGCGCCCGTGCAGGCTCAGCCGGCGTCCGCGCCGCCACCGGTGATGCACCGTGATACCCGCCACCTCGGCCAGCGCTACGAGGACAACCGGGGACACGGCTACAAGAAAAAGAAGAAGGACAGCTTCCTGTCGGAGTTGTTCGATTTCTAGTTTGTAGCGTCGAGCCATGCTCGACGTTTGGCGCTAACAGTCGAGCAAGCTTCACTCTACATGGGGCGCGTGATCACGGCCGCCGCAGGATGAACTCGCGGTCGCGCGTGTCACCGACGATGAAGTCGTACTCGCCAACCTTGCTGCAGCCATAGCGCGCGTAGAAGCGCTGTGCGCCGAAATTCTCTTCCCACACGCCCACCCACAGGGTGCGGCGCTGCGGCTGGTCCAGCCACGCCATGAACGCGTCCATCATGCGTGCACCATGTCCGCCGTTCTGGTGTCCGGCCAGGATGTAGAACCGCTTCAGTTCGATGTCACCCTCGCATGCATCCGTGTGCGGCAAGGTGTTGGCACCGGCGGCCAGGTAGCCGACCACGGCGTCACCGTCCAGCAACAGCCAGATGGCACTGCGTGGGTCGGACAGTTCGATGCGCTGCGGTTCGCTGCTGTAGTGCGCCTGCAGGAAATCGTGCAGCTCCTGCGGCGGATAGGAATCGCCCCAGGTTTCGTTGTACGTGGCGATGGCGATCGCCGACAGCGCGTCGACATCGGCAAGGGTGGCGCGGCGGATCTGCAACGACATGGCGGTGCCTGCATTGGAACGTGGCGCAGTGTAGCCGGCCCCGGCGGCTGCCGGGGCTGGCCATTGCTCACGATCCGCTGCTCAGAACCACATGCGCACGCCGGCCACCCAGCGCGTGTCGCGCGCGTGGTCACCGGCATAGTCGGCGGTGTCGCCAAAACTGCGTTCGTGACTGATGCCGATGTAGGGCGCGAAGCGACGGCTGAACTCGTAGCGCAGGCGCAGGCCGGCCTCTACCTTGTTCAGGCCACGGCCGATGCCGTACTCCTGCTCGTCCTTGGCCGCAACGGTAGCTTCCAGCAGCGGCTGCAGGATCAATCGGTTGGTCAACAGCACGTCGTACTCGACCTCGGCCTTGGCCAGCACCTGGCCGCCGGAGCCCATGTACAGCGTGGCCGAGCTTTCGAACTTGTACGGCGCCAGACCCTGGATGCCGATGGCCGCCCATGTACGCGAGTCGGACGGGCGGAAGTCCTGGCGCACGCCGACCAGCACGTCCCACCACGGCGACACGCTGCGGCCATACAGTGCTTCCAGTGACGACGATTCGGTGCGGCCGCGGCTGCGTTCGCCATCGGTGCGCAGCCACAGGCGGTTGATGTTGCCGCCGACCCAGCCGGTGGCTTCCCATGCCTGGCCGTTGCTGCTCTTGCCATCCCAATGCTCAAGCCGGTCGATCAGCAGCAGGCTGTTGATCTCCGGCGCGTGTTCCATCGCGCCATGCGCGATCGGCGGGAAAGCGGCGGCGCGGTCGGCATCGGTCGGGACCGGGATCGGTTCGCGCGGTTCGCTGGGTGCAGGCGTGCCGTGGCCCATCGCCCCGTGGTCCATCTGCGAATGGTCCATCGCCGCTGGCTGCATCGCGCCATGGTCCATCTTCGAGTGGTCCATCGTGGAGTGGTCCATGCCGGCCTGATCCGCCGCACCCATGTCCATCTCCGAATGATCCATCTTTGAATGATCGACCGGTTCGGCCGGGGTCTTCGCGCTCTTCGCAGGCACGTTCATCGCGCCCATGTCATGGCCGGCGTGCGACTGCGCGAACACCGGCAACGCGGCGGCCAGGCCCAGGGCCAGCAGGCTGGGGGAAAGCAGTGAGCGGCTCATTCTTCGATCCTCACTTCGCGCATCATGCCCGCTTCCATGTGGTACAGCAGATGGCAGTGGTAGGCCCAGCGGCCGAGTGCATCGGCGCGCACGCGATAGCTGCGGCGGGTGCCCGGCGGCATGTCGATGGTGTGCTTGCGGACCTGGAACTCACCTTGCGCGTCTTCCAGATCGCTCCACACGCCGTGCAGGTGGATCGGGTGCTGCATCATGGTGTCGTTGACCAGCACGATGCGCATGCGCTCGCCGTAGTTCAGCCGCAGCGGCTCGGCGCTGGCGAACGGGACGCCATCGAACGACCAGGAGAACTTCTCCATGTGGCCGGTCAGGTGCAGCTCGATCTCGCGGCTCGGCTCGCGGCCATCCGGGTCTTCGAACAGGCTGCGCATCGCGCCGTAGGTCAGCACCTGGCGGCCGTTGTCGCGCAGGCCGATGCCGGGGTCGTCCAGCTTCGGTTCGGTAGCCGAGCTCTGCATGTCCACCAGCGGGTTGTTGCGCTCGCTGGCCGGATGCTTCGGTACCTTGCTGGCGGCACCGCCGCCGTGCGCACCGTGGCCCATGCTGGCGCCGCAGCTACCTTCCGTGCCCTTCATCGCGGCCATGTCGTGGCCACCATGGCCACCACTGCCCATGTCGTGCCCCATGTCGCTCATCGTCAGCAACGGGCGTGGGTCGCGCGCGGGAATCGGTGCCTGCAGCCCGTGGCGTACCGCCAGCGTGCCGGCGGCGTAGCCGGTGCGACCCATGTCCTGGCAGAAAATGGTGAACGCATCCTGGCCGGTGGGTTCGACCAGCACGTCGTAGGTTTCGGCGGGAGCGATGCGGAATTCGTCGATGCTGACCGGGTGGATGTACTGGCCGTCAGCGGCCACCACGGTCATCTTCAAACCGGGGATGCGCACGTCGAAGTAGGTCATCGACCCGCCGTTGATGAAGCGCAGCAGCACCTTTTCGCCACTGCGGAACAGGCCGGTCCAGTTGCCGGCCGGGGCGGTGCCGTTCATCAGGTAGGTGTAGGTATGCGCGTTGATATCGGAGATATCGGTGGGCGTCATCCGCATCCGGCCCCACATGCCACGGTCGGACAGCGCCGCGGACCAACCGTCGCGTTTCGCGTCGCGCAGGAAGTCGGGCAGGGTGCGCTTGTAGTAGTTGTCGTGCTCGGCCAGCTTCTTCATGCGCCGGAACAGCGCGCCCGGGTCCATGTCGGTCCAGTCGGACAGCATGATCACGTGCTCGCGGTCGTGGTGGTACGGCGCCGGTTCGGCCGGGTCGATGATCAGCGCGCCGTACAGGCCGGCCTGTTCCTGGAACATCGAGTGGCTGTGGTACCAGTAGGTGCCCGACTGCTTCAGCTGGAAGTGGTAGTGGTAGGTCTCGCCGGGGCCGATGCCGTTGAAGCTCAGGCCCGGCACGCCGTCCATGTTGGCCGGCAGCAGGATGCCGTGCCAGTGGATGGAGGTCGGGTGGCGTTCCAGCGTGTTGCGCACGAACAGGTCCACGGTCTGGCCTTCGCGCCAGCGCAGGATCGGGGCCGGCAACGAGCCGTTGACGGTGATCGCCGGGCGGGTGCGGCCGGTGAAATTGGCCAGCGATTCGCCGATGGCCAGTTCGATGCGGGTATCGCTGAGCACGGCGGGGGCACCGGCCAGCCGTGGGGTGGCAGTGGCGGCGGCGAGCGCGCGTTGCGGCACGCCGACAGCGGCGATGCCGGCGACCACGCCACCGGCGGCCAGGCCCTGCACGAACAGGCGGCGCGACGGCATGGGCACAGCACCCGGACCGGGGGGATTGCGGGTATTCATGGTGGAGACTCCAGACACGGAAAGACGCCGGCAGGCCGCCGGCTCCGGTGCGCAGGGCGCACAGTGCGTGGGGAATCAGCCGATGGGAGGGCGTGAGATCGGCGGCAGCGGCGGCGACGGGCGGCCGGTGGCCGGCATCGGCTGTGGTGCCAGCGACAACGCCGGGCCGGCCATGAACGGCAACGCCTGCACCACCAGCAGCGGGTGCTGGGCGCAGCTGCGCACGCAGTCCTTGATCTGGCAGTGGGTGTCGTGGGCGGGGGCCTTGGCCTGCGGGGCCTGATCGGCGTGCATGGCGGCGTGGTGGTGGCAGTCGGCATTGCCGCCTTCAAGGGCGGCTGCCGCGTGGGCCATCCGGCCCATTTCCTCGTGACCGCTGGCCATGGCCGCGTTCAGCCCGTTGAGCAGCAGGCTGAGCATGAGCACGACACGGAGCAGGGTCGAGGCGAGGGACATGGCGCTAATCTAGCCGCAAGCGGCCGTGGATGCACTTCCGGCTGAATGGTCGGTTCAAGGTTGGACCTGCACCAATGTAGAGCCGAACCCGCGCTCTGCTGCTTCTGCGGCCACGGCAGCCGAGCGTGGGCTCGGTGCTACAGGGAGCCCGGCGTCAGCCTTCTTCGCGCACGATCTCGACCAGGCGCGGGCCGTAGCGGCTCAGCTTGGTGCCGCCGATGCCGCCGACCCGGGCCAGTTCATCCAGGCTGGTCGGGCGCTGCTCGGCGATGTTGCGCAGGGTGCTGTCGTGGAAGATCACGAAGGCCGGCACGTTCTGTTCGCGCGCCAGTTCGGCACGCAGGCCGCGCAGGGCGTTGAACAGGGCCAGGTCCTGCGGCAGTACCGACAAGCCGGTGCGCTGCGCACTGCGCTCGCGTCCGCTGGTGCTGCTGGCTGGATCGCGGCGCATGCTGATCTGGCGGCGGCCGGTCAACACGTCACGGCTGGCATCGGTCAAGCGCAGGCCACCGTGGCCCTCGCTGTCCACTTCCAGCAGGCTGGCGGCGACCAGCTGGCGGAACACGCTGCGCCAGGTGCGCGCATCCAGATCGCGGCCGATGGCGTAGGTGCTGAGCTTGTCGTGGCCCTGCTGCTTCACCTTCTCGTTCTCGCTGCCACGCAGGACGTCGATCAGGTGGCCGACGCCGAAGCGCTGGCCAGTGCGGTAGACACAGCTCAGCGCCTTCTGCGCCGGAATGGTCGCGTCCCACGAGGCCGGCGGCGTCAGGCAGTTGTCGCAGTTGCCGCACGGCTGGGGATAGGTCTCGCCGAAACCGGCCAGCAGCACCTGGCGGCGGCACTGCATGGATTCGCAGTAGCCCAGCAGGTGATCGAGCTTGCCCCGCTCCAGCTGCTTGCGTTCTTCGCCGGCCTCGGATTGTTCGATCATCTGCTTGAGCAGTACCACGTCGCCCAGGCCGTAGCACAGCCAGGCCTCGGCAGCTTCGCCATCACGACCAGCGCGGCCGGTTTCCTGGTAGTAGCCTTCCATCGACTTGGGCAGGTCGGTATGCGCGACAAAGCGCACGTCCGGCTTGTCGATGCCCATGCCGAAGGCGATGGTGGCGCACATGACGATGCCGTCCTCGCGCAGGAAGCGGCGCTGGTTGTTCGCGCGCACTTCCGGCGGCAGGCCGGCGTGGTAGGGCAGGGCGTTGAAGCCCTGGCCGCAGAGGAATTCAGCGGTCTCCTCGACCTTGCGCCGCGACATGCAGTAGACGATGCCGGCCTCGCCACGGTGGCCGCGCAGGAAATCGGTCAGCTGCTTGCGCGCGTTGTCCTTCTGCACCACGGTGTAGCGGATGTTGGGGCGGTCGAAGGAGCTGACGAAGTGGCGTGCTTCCTGCAGATCCAGGCGCTCGGCGATCTCGCGCTGGGTCGGCGGGTCGGCGGTGGCGGTGAGCGCGATCCGCGGAATCTGCGGCCAGCGCTCGTGCAGTACGGTCAGCTGGCGGTATTCCGGGCGGAAGTCGTGGCCCCACTGCGACACGCAGTGGGCTTCGTCGATGGCGAACAGGGCGATCTGGCTGCGCGACAGCAGCGACAGGAAGCGGCCGGTCAGCAGCCGCTCGGGAGCGACATAGAGCATGTCCAGCTCACCCGCGAGCAGTTCGCGCTCGACGCGGCCGGCGGTCTCGGCATCCAGGGTTGAATTCAGGTACTCGGCACGCACGCCGAGCTGGCGCAGGGCTTCGACCTGGTCCTGCATCAGCGCGATCAGCGGCGAGATGACGATGCCACATCCGTCACGCAGCAGGGCCGGGACCTGGTAGCACAGCGACTTGCCACCGCCGGTGGGCATCAGTACCAGGGCATCATGACCGGCAGCCACATGCTCCACGATGTCCTGCTGCGGACCACGGAAATCGTCATAACCAAAGACGCGTTGGAGCAGGTCGTGCGCGGGACGGGAAGCCATCCGGCTAGTTTACCCCGGCGGGGGAGTCGGCAGGGCTGCGCCCTGCACCTGCTACAAGCCAGAGCAACGTCAAAGGCAACAGCCGGCTCTGGGGGTGATTCGTGGTTTGGTGGGGCGGTGTCGGAGTGCGGGGACGCCGCAAGTACGTCCGTGTAGGCTTGGCAGCCGCATCCATGCGGCTGACACCC
>NZ_JAPTFQ010000035.1:0-47243 GCF_030985535.1 Stenotrophomonas sp. Sm2128 | reverse complement strand
GGAGCGGTAGTTCAGCTGGTTAGAATGCTGGCCTGTCACGCCGGAGGTCGCGGGTTCGAGTCCCGTCCGCTCCGCCAACTCTAAAAGCCCTCGGCGCAAGCCGGGGGCTTTTTCTTTGTGCCGTCGGAAGCGGTGCGCAGGCCGCGCCGGTGCTGCTTTTGGTCCCTGCGACGAAGCGGGTTACACTGCCGGGCTCGCCAATCAGGCCTTGTGATTCCTCACCATGCTGCAGAAACTCCGCGACAAGACCTCAGGCTGGATCGTCACCGTGATCCTGGGGCTGCTGATGATTCCGTTCCTGTTCGTGATCGACAACAGCTACCTCGGTGGCGTTGGCGCACAGAACGTGGCCAAGGTTTCCGCGCCGCCGACCTGGTGGCGTTCGGCACCGTCGTGGTGGCCGGTGCGCATGCTGTGGCAGCATCATGAGATCAGCGCGCAGGATTTCCGCACCCGCTTCGAGCAGGAGCGCATGCGTGAGCGCCAGCAGCAGGGCGAGAATTTCGACCCGCGCGCGTTTGAAAGCACCGAAAACAAGCTGGCCGTGCTCGATCAGCTGATCGACGAACAGGTCGTGCGCCTGGTCGGCGAGCAGGCCGGTGTCGTGATCGGCGATGGCGCGGTGCGCGAGTACATCGCCACCATCCCGGCCTTCCTCGATTCGAACGGCAAGTTCAACGAGAACAACTACCGCCTGGCGCTTGCCGGTGGCAATCCGCCGCGCACGCCGACCCAGTTCCAGGAACTGGTGCGTGAGAGCCTGCAGCAGTCGGTGATCCCGTCGGGCCTGCAGAACTCGGGCTTCGTTACCCAGTCCGAGACCGAGCGCCTGCTGAAGCTGCTGGGCGAGACCCGCGATGTCGAACTGGCCGCGCTGCCGGAAGTGCCGGCCGATACCGCGCCGGTGACCGACGCGCAGATCAAGCAGTGGTACGACAGCCATGGCAAGGACTTCCGCCAGGCCGAGAGCGTTTCGCTCGAGTACGTCGAGATCAATGGTGCGAACCTGCCGGCACCGACCGCCGCCGACGAAGCCACCCTGCGCAAGCGCTATGAAGACGAGAAGGCGAAGTTCACCACGCCGGAGCAGCGCCAGGCCTCGCATATCCTGATCACCGGCGACGGTGCCGAAGCCAAGGCGAACAAGATTGCCGCCGAAGCCAAGGCCGCCGGCGCCGACTTCGCTGCACTGGCCAAGGCCAACTCGGAAGACCCGGGTTCGAAGGGCCAGGGTGGTGACCTGGGTTGGGTCGAACGCGGCGCGATGGTCAAGCCGTTTGAAGATGCGTTGTTCGCTGCCAAGGCCGGTGACGTGATTGGTCCGGTCAAGACCGAGTTCGGCTATCACATCATCAAGGTTGCTGCGGTCCGTGGCGGCCAGGGCAAGTCCTTCGAGGAAGTGCGTGACACGCTGGCTGCCGAGCAGCTGAAGGCCGACGGCGAGCGCGGCTTCAACGAACTGGCCGGCCGTCTGGTCGACGCCATCAACAAGAGCCCGAGCGATCTGGCTGCCGCGGCCAAGGAAGTGAACCTGCCGCTGCGGACGCTGGGCCCGATCACCCGTGCCACCGCCAGTGGCATCGCCGCTGACCCGGGCGTGCTGCGTGCCGCCTTCTCCGACGTGCTGGTGCAGGACGGGACCGCCAGCGACCCGATCGCGCTGGGCGGCGCGACCAACCACAGTGTGGTCATCCGCGTGGCCGCGCACACCCCGGAACAGGCCATGCCGCTGGACAAGGCGCGCGAGCAGGTGATCGCCGCGATCCGTGCCGACCGTCAGCGCCAGGCCAGCGACAAGGCGGCCGATGCCGTGCTGGCCAAGCTGAAGGCGGGCGCCACCCTGCAGTCGCTGGCGGCCAGCGAGAAGCTGCAGCTGAGCCCGATGCCCGGCCTGCCGCGCAGCCAGCCGGTGCCGACCCCGGAAATCAACCGCGCGATCTTCAGCGCGCCGGTGCCGGCCGATGGCAAGCCGAGCTACGGCAAGGTCGATGTCAACGGCCATGCGTTGCTGTTCGCGGTGAACAAGGTGAACCCGGGCGACGTGAAGGAAGTGACCGCCGAGCAGCAGAAGCAGCTGAAGGACCAGCTGAGCCAGATCGATGGCATGGCTGCGGCCAAGGCCTATGTCGAGGCGATGCGCAAGAAGTTCGTGATCCAGACCACCGAAGCGAACCTGTAAGCCTCGCGGCGGGCAGGATCGAAGAAGGCCCGGCAATGCCGGGCCTTTTTTTTGTCTTCGCGTCGTTTGTGGCGCGCTTGGCCTCTGGTAGTGGTCGAGCTTGCTCGACCGCCTTTTGTAAAGTCGAGCCGTGCTCGACTGCATCCGCTGGGCGCAGGCATGAAAAAGCCGAGCATGGGCTCGGCTCTACAGGAAGCAGGGCAGGGCGCGGCCGGAATCGCGCCTGCTTCAATCCTCGACGCGCAGCACCGCGCCAGGCTTCAGCACGCTGCTGCCGCTCAGGCCGTTCAGCGACAGCAGGGCCTTCACCGGCATGCCGTAGCGGCGGGCGATGGTCCAGGCCGACTCGCCATCACGCACGGTGTGGCGGCGGCTGCGCGGACGGTCGGCGATCGCGGCGACGGTTCTGGTGACCTGCGGCGTCGGTACAGCGGCCGCCACCGGTGCGGTGGTGGCGACCAGCGCGGTCGCTGCCTCCGCTACCGTCGCATTTGCGGCCGAGACCGGCGCCAGCACGCGGGTGGTACCCGAGGGGCGGCCACCGGAGGCCAGGGCCGGGTTGAGGCGGGCGATCCTGGCAGGGTCCAGGGCGCGCTGTGCGGCCCACTGCTGCACGCTGGTGCCCGCAGGCAGGGTGTGGTCCTTCAGCACCGGCACGGTGCGGTCCAGCGAGGCCATCACGCCAGGCTGGTCTTCCACGTCTTCCAGCACGCAGGCCAGGGCATGCAGCTTCTCGACGTAGGCATGGGTGACCGGCGACAGGCCGGGCAGCGCCGAAGGCTTGGCGTTCTGCGCGTTCATGCCAGCCTTGCGCATGGACTGCAGCACGCGGTACTCGCCGGCGTTGTAGGCCATCGTGGCCAGGCGCCAGTCGCCGCCGAACATGCCGTGCAGGGTCTTCAGGTAGCGCACTGCGGCCTGGGTCGAATCGACCGCCGACAGGCGGCCGTCATAGCCGTTGGTCATCGGCACGCGATGGTTGCGCGCGGTGGTGGCGATGAACTGCCACAGGCCGGTCGGGCCGCTGCCATTGCGGGCATTGGGCCGGTAGCCGCTTTCCACGAAGGGAATCAGCGCGAACTCGGTGGGCAGGTCGGCCTTGCGCAGCTCTTCGACCACGTAGCCGAACAGCACCAGCGCATCGTCATCCTGGTTGGCCAGGCGCGATGGGGCGTGGGCGAACTGCTTCTGCCAGCGCGGGCTGGTGGCCTCGGCGTCGCAGCTGGGTTCGGCCAGGCCGTCGCGGAAGCTGGTGAAGATCTCCTGGCCGTTACGCACCGAGGCTGCTGGCAGCGCGGACGGATCCAGCGGCAGGGCCGCGGCAGCGGTCAGGTTCTGGCTGATGCCGGCGCCCAGCGACTGTGCGCCCGCGGTTCCGGCCAGCCCCAGGGCAAGGCCCAGGGCCAGCGGCAGACTTCGGCGCATCATGCGCGGAAGCCGTCTTTCCAGTGCCGGAGACCGGCCATCACGTCGACGTCGTCAACGACGTCACGGCCCAGGTGTGCCGAGACCGACGCACGGATCGGCGCCGCGTGCACACGCAGGAAGGGATTGCAGTCGAATTCGTTGGCCAGGGTTACCGGCAGGGTGGAACGGTCATCGCGGCGCATGGCCAAAGCCTCCTCTTGGCGCTGCCACAGGGCAGCGTTGGCGGGGTCGACATGCCGCGCGAAGACGGCATTTGACACGGTGTACTCGTGGGCGCAACAAAGCAGCAGTTGCGCGGGCAAGGTACCCAGCTTGCGCATCGATGCCAGCAGCTGGGACGGCGTACCTTCGAACAGACGTCCACAGCCCAGGCTGAACAACGAATCTCCGCTGAAAAGATGTTCAGCAGTGTGAAACGCGATGTGGCTGCGGGTATGCCCGGGCACGGATAGTACGTGGAACGTCCGGCCCAGTGCCTGAACGCGTTCACCTTCGCCGACGCGTTCGGTGGCCGTGGGGATGCGCTCTTCGACCGGCGCGATGACCCGTACACCGGGAAAACGAGCCTGCAGTGCGGGCACGCCACCGATGTGGTCGTCGTGGTGGTGGGTGAGCAGGATCGTGTCCACGCGCAGGCCCTGATCGGCCAGTGCGAGCACTGGCGCGGCATCGCCGGGGTCGACGACCACGGCAGTGCCATCGTCGGCGATCAGCGTCCAGATGTAGTTATCCGCAAATGCGGGCAGGGCAGTCAGTCGCATAGAATTGGACCATGCCCGCGCTGCAGAGCACCCGTCAAGCGAGCCAGACCCCGTGGTTCGACAGTGAGCCGGCGGCGGCGCTGCGCGTTCTGGAACGGCAGTTGCTGCTTCCGCAGCTGTCGGCGCTGCCCGCGCAGCCCTGGCTGTGGATCGCGCCGAGTGCGGCCTGGCTGGAGGATGCGCAGCTGGGTGGGCGTGGCCTGCGCCTGTACCGGCAGGGGTCGGGACCGGGCTATGACGGCGATACCCGCTGCGGGCTGCCCTTGCCCCTGGCCAACGAGAGCGTCAATGCGATCGTGCTGCAGCATGTCACCACCGGCGATGCCGACCTGCTGCTCGACGAGTGCGAGCGCGTACTGATGCCGGGCGGCCATTTGTGGCTGAGCAGCCTCAATCCGTTCAGCCCCTACCGCACGCACTGGCGGCAGCATGGGCTGGTGGTGCGCACGCCGCAGCGGATCCGCCTGCTGCTCGGCCGCCATGGCCTGGAGTGCGACGATATGCGCTACCTCGGCCCGCTCTGGCGCGGTGCCGGCAGCCGTCGCCCGGGGGGCTGGGCGCCATTGCGCGCGGCCTGCCTGTTCCATGCGGAGAAACGCACGCTGGCCCTGCCCGGGCCGAAACCGCTGCCGGTGCGCTGGCACGGCACCGTTGCTACCTGATTCTGGAGCTGTATTGAAAACCATCGAAATCCACACCGACGGATCCTGCCTCGGCAATCCCGGCCCCGGCGGCTGGGCTGCGTTGCTGCGCTACAAGGGCCACGAGCGCGAGCTCAGTGGCGGTGAAGCGCACACCACCAACAACCGGATGGAGCTGATGGCGGCCATTTCCGGGCTGGAGACGCTGACCGAGCCGTGCAACATCGTGCTCTACACCGACTCGCAGTACGTGCGGCAGGGCCTGACCCAGTGGATGCCCGGCTGGATCCGCAAGAACTGGAAGACCGCTGGCGGTGATCCGGTGAAGAACCGCGAGCTGTGGGAGCGCCTGCACGCGGCCACGCTGCGGCACCAGATCGACTGGCGTTGGGTGAAGGGCCACTCCGGCGACCCGGACAATGAGCGGGTGGATACCCTGGCCCGCAACGCGGCGATCCAGATCCGCGACGCCAGCCCGGTAAACTGAGCCCATGCGTCAGATCATCCTCGATACCGAAACCACCGGCCTGGAGTGGAAGAAGGGCAACCGCATCGTCGAAATCGGCTGCGTGGAGCTGTTCAAGCGCCGCCCGACCGGCAACAACTACCACCAGTACATCAAGCCGGACTGCGAGTTCGAACAGGGCGCGCAGGAAGTCACCGGCCTGACCCTGGAGTTCCTCGATGACAAGCCTGAATTCGCGCAGATCGCCGATGAGTTCCTGGCGTTCATCGATGGCGCCGAGCTGATCATCCACAACGCGGCGTTCGACCTTGGCTTCCTCGACAACGAGTTGTCGCTGCTGGGGCCGCAGTACGGAAAGATCGCCGACCGCTGCACGGTCATTGATACCCTGGCGATGGCGCGTGAGCGCTTCCCGGGCCAGCGCAACTCGCTGGATGCGCTGTGCAAGCGGCTGGGCGTGGACAACTCGCACCGTGCGCTGCACGGCGGCCTGCTCGATGCGCAGATCCTGGGCGATGTCTATATCGCACTGACCTCGGGCCAGGAAGAGATCGGCTTCGGCCTGGGCGATGACGATGGCGGCGGTGCCGGCGCGGCGTTGCAGGCTTTCGATACCAGCAAGCTGCTGCCGCGTCCGCGCGTGGTGGCTACGCCGTCGGAGCTGGAAGCGCACGCTGCGCGGCTGGAACGGCTGCGCAAGAAGGCCGGCCACGCACTGTGGGATGGCCCGAAGGTGGAAGAGCCCGCCAGCGCGTAATACATCGAGGTAGTGCCGGCCGCTGGCCGGCATCGTCCTGATACCAGGTTCCCCCGCGTGAGCCGGCCAGCGGCCGGCACTACCGCCTCCACGCATGGCGAGGCTCTACCGGTTAATGGCAGCGCACCAGGATCACGCTGATGTTGTCACGGCCACCGCCGTCGAGTGCGGCGGCGACCAGCGTATCCACGCATTCCTGCGCGCTGGCATCTTCGAATGCCAGGGTGCGGGCGATGCCGCGGTCATCCACTTCCTCGGTGAGACCGTCACTGCACAGCAGCAGCTGCATGCCCGGACGCAGCTCACCACTGGTGGTGGCCACGTTCAGGTGGGCTGGATCGGTCACGCCCAGTGCCTGGGTGACCACGTTGCGATGCGGATGCGCGCGCGCCTGTTCGGCGGTCAGGTTGCCCTGCGCGACCAGTTCCTGCACCACGCTGTGGTCCTGGCTGAGCTGCGCCAGCTGGCCGTCGCGCCACAGGTAGGCGCGGCTGTCGCCGACCCAGGCCACTTCATAGCGGTTGCCCTGCACGCGCGCGGCGACCACGGTGGTGCCCATCGGCAACGTGTCGTTGCGCCGGCGCGAGGCGCGGATGATCTCTTCGTCGGCAGTGCGGATGGCCTGTGCCAGCGGTGCGCCGCGGCGAATCTCGCGCACGATGGTTTCGCGTGCCAGTGCACTGGCCACTTCGCCGCAGGCATGCCCGCCCATGCCGTCGGCCACCAGCCACAGGGCCAGCTCGCTGTCACCGTAGTAGGTGTCCTCGTTGAGCTCGCGGCGCATGCCGGGGTGGGTGAGGTGTCCGAATTCGATCATGGTAGGCAGGGCGGGGTATTGCCGGGGGAGACAGGCATCATCGGGTGGCCGCAGGCATCCGGCAAGGCATGCGCCCAGGAAATTTTCAGTTCGTTGGCCGGAATGACTTGTCGTCGGCCTCACTTCCTCGTATGATGCGCGTCCCCGGTCCGCCGGGGACCACCCGGAGAGGTGGCAGAGTGGTTGAATGTACCTGACTCGAAATCAGGCAGGCGTTTATAGCGCCTCGGGGGTTCGAATCCCCCCCTCTCCGCCAGATAAAAGAAAAGGGCTGCCGAAAGGCGGGCCGCCCCACACGTTGCGCGGCAACGCGTGGGCCCCTCCCTTTACCTGCCTCTCCCCGCCCCTGTCGGGGCAGCCCCTCAACAGAGGGGCTTGCTTCTCCAGATGGTTCCGGGCGTGGATGCGGCATTGATGACTTCCTTGTCTCTGCGGGAATAGAAGAGGGCTGCCGAAAGGCAGCCCTTTTCTTTTATCTGGCGCGGGACGCGACGCGCGTTTCGCGCGCCGCCCCACACGTTGCGTCGCAACGCGTGGGCCCCTCCCTTTGCCTGCCTCTCCCCGCCCCTGTCGGGGCAGCCCCTCAACAGAGGGGCTTGTTCCACCCGGCGATTCCCTGTGTGGCGGATGCAAGTCATTGCTTGGATGAGTTCGGTGATCATCCCCTTGACTGGAGAGGGCTGCCGAAAGGCAGCCTTTCTTCTTTCATCAGGCGCGGGAACGCGACGCGCGTTTCGCGCGTCGCCCGAGACGTTGCGCCGCTCGTTGCCCGCTGGGTGCATCCACGCACGGCGTGGAAGGCAAGGCCATTCGCACAGGGTGGGAACCGATGCCCTGTGCGAATGGCGTGTGCTCAGAACGTGTAGCCCAGCCCCAGCTGTATGCCGTTCTGGGTCTGGCCGTCGCGCCGCTCGCCCACGTAATCAACCATCACCGACACGCGCTTGCTGGCACGGCTGGTCACGCCCAGGTTCCAGGCCAGGACCTGCTCACCGACGGGCTGGCTGCTGGCACTGAACAGCAGGTCCGGGGCGGCGGCGAAGCCGTTGCTGTAGCGGGCCTGGGTATCGCCCAGCTCCTTCTGCCAGACCACGCGGGCCCGCGGGGTGATGCGCTCGCCGTTGTTGCCGTCGAAGGTCTTGAACAACTGCAGGCCGGCGCCTACGCGGATGCTTTCCAGGCTGCCACTGCGGCCGATGAGTGCGGCTGCGTCCTGGCCTTCGTTGAAGTGCGTGGCCGAGGTGCGCATGTAGTCGATCACCGGCAGCAGCGGCTGTATCACCAGGCCGTTGCCGGTGGTGAACGAGAACGCATGCTCCACGCGCGCGGAAATCGCGTCGTTGCTGTACTTCGCGCGCAGCGGTGCCTGCAGGCCCTCGATTCCCTCGATGCTGCGACGGGTGTCGTGGCGAAGATCGGTGTAGCGGACGGCGGCGGAGAGGTAGCCACGCGAATAGAGCGCGTCCACGTAGCCGCCGATATCCAGCGCGCGGACATCGCCGCTGAATCCTGCACCTTCACTGGACCGGGTCGACATGTCGGCCGCGGCAAGGCTCACGCCCAGTGTCACGCGGTCGTCTGCCAGACGGGTATCGGCACCAAGCGCGATACCGCCGATGGTGTGGTTCAGGCCGGCGACGCCCGCACCACCCTCGATGCGGCCATGACTGCCGAACCCGCGCGCCCAGAAGCTGCGGTTGTGTCCGGCGTCGCCCGCCTCACTGCCCGCATCTGCCGGTGCGACCAGGTGCATCGCCAGCTGGTTGAACAGGCGACTGCCGGTCGTTGCCGATTGCGCCGAGGCGGTCTGCGCGGCCTGTGCTGCCAGGCCGTCCGCATCGCCACCGCTGCGCGATGCTGCCTGGTGCTGCTGCACGACGTTGCCGATGCTGCCGACCAGTGCGGTATCGGCCAGGCGCAGGCTGGCATGCGCGTCGCCGCGCAATGCTCCCGCCTGGCGCGCGATGTCATCGCGGTCAGCGAACTGCAGGGCACCCAGCAGTCCGCTCATCGAGGAGGTGCGCTGCGCAGCGGCCTGTTGCAGTGCGATGCCCAGACCGTCCCCGGACGGGGCATTGCCGAACAAGCGTGTGTCGTCGAAGGAGGGATTGGCGGTCAGCCACAGGCCACTGCCGGTCTGGTTGACGGTGAAGCTGAGCAGTGAATTGTGGCGAGGGCGGAATACGGCGCCGGGAGCGGTGAGGTCCACCGCGCTGCCGGCCTCGCCACTGCGCTCGACGTACTGGAAGCGCCCTTCGATGAAGTCCGACACCGGTGCTGCGCGGGTCAGGGTATCGGGCGTCGCGGTGCGGCACCACAAGCCGGCGTACTCACCGTTCGACGGGCCGCAGGGGGCGACGGGCAGCTGCAGGGCGCTGGAATCCACCTGGGTTCCGACCAGATGGTTCTGCTGGCCTGCCGGGAAGAACGCCTGCTTGATGTCCAGCGTCAGCCTGGCGCTGGGGGCAATGCTCAGCACGGCGCGGTTGATGTTGCCGTACAGGTTGTAGTCACCGGACCGCCGGTCCTCTTCGACCAGGAAGTAGCGGGCTTCTTCCAGCGTCAGTGCCGGTGCGGTGCGCTGGCTGTCGACCTGGAAGGCCAGGTTCGCACCGTCATTGAGGTTGATGTAGCGCCCCTTGCCGATCCGGAAGCGTTCGCTGGTGAACACGTCGTCGCCACCCGGCGCGAGTGCTTCCAGCGAGTAGGGGCGCATGACGATGCCGGAGGGCGCGAGCGTTCCGCCCTCGTTGATGTCGATCGTGGCATTCAATGAACCGTTTCCGGTCAGCACGCCGCCGCGTTCGACCACGGTCAGGCTGCGCAGTGCGCCCTGCTGCAGCTCGATGCGCCCGCCATTGCGGGCGCCGATGGCTTCGGCGTGGTGGATCCAGCCATTCTGCTGCAGGCGCAGGGTGCCGCCATCGGCCACCACATACTGGGCGGCGGAGGCGGTATCCAGTGACCAGACACCGCCCTTGCCGATGCGGATCACACCGAAGGCGTCGTCCAGCCGGATGTCCGGGGTCGATTGCTGGAAGTAGCGCAGGTTGGCCAGCGCATTGGTGTAGCGCCCGCGCACGGCCAGGTTCGGATTGAGGTCTCCGCTCACGTCCTTGTCGATGGAAAGCACGTCGCCGGTCTGGACGTAACCGGCTTCGGTGACGACGCGATCACTGTAGAAGGTCACACCGGGATACGCGGTGCAGTTGCCTGCCGCGCTCTGGTCGCGGGTCGGGCAGAAGCGCGTGGCCACGGCCGCCACGTTCGGGTCGAAGTAGCGCAGGAAGCCCGACTGCTGGGTCAGTTCATAGTGCGCCTGGACGATGCGCGCTTCGATGACCGCGAAGTCGGTCGGGCCGAACATGTCCCGGTAGTACTTGATGTACTTGTCCTGCCCCGGGTACGGGGTAGGGCCGTTCGGGCCGGATTCGCCATGGATGCCCAGCACCGTCTCCGTGTAGTTGCCGTGCGCCGGCAGCAGGCCGAACTGCGTGACCTTGCGCTTCACGCCGGCAACGAAGGCGTCGGCGCAGGCCGAGTAGCAGCCGCCGTCCAGCACGGTATCCAGCCCGTGCTGGCGGATGATGGCGCCCATGCCCACGCCACCGGAGGCGGCCCCGCCCGGCGAGTTGCGGAACACCACCTGGCGCAGCGGCGTACCCCGGGCCTGCGCGGCGAGGATGTAGGCCTCCAGCGTCTGCGGATCGGTCGCCAGCACGTTGCCGGTGTAGTAGAGCGTGTCTCCATTCACGTGGAAGGCACTGGCATGGGCCTGCGGCGAGGCAGCGATGCCGAGAAGCGCTGCAACAAGGGCACTGCCGAGGACGGTGGCGCGACGGGTGGGGAGGGCGGGATATCGATGCATGCGGAGTTCCACGGAAAGGAGTGAAGTGCGGTTGCCGCCCCTTTTTCGCTGCATGAACACGCTGATGCGGCGTGGTTTCAACACGTTGCAGCGTGGGCAGGGCGGCGGGTCGCGCGCGCTCGGCCGTTGGACTGGCCGGGCGAGGAGGGCGACAGGCCGCCTCTCCAGACCGCTAACGCAGCTGCGGGGGGTTCTCCCCCAGTCATCGCGCTCGGCTGACCATGCAGGCGCCGGGGCGCAGCGTTTGCGCCGCGCGGGTTACCATGTATGCATCACCCGCTGGAGCCTTCCCCCATGAGCGCTGAAATCCTTGTCCCCGTGTCCTTCGGCGAGCTGCTGGACAAGATCTCGATCCTGCAGATCAAGTCCGAGCGCATCAGCGACGAGGGCAAGCTGGCCAACGTGCGCAGGGAGCTGTCGGCGCTGGAGCAGACCTGGATGGCGCACCCGGCGGCGGTGAAGGACATCGCCAAGCTGCGTGCCGAGCTGAAGGCGGTCAACGAGCAGCTGTGGGACATCGAGGACGACATCCGCCTGAAGGAAAAGGCGCAGGCGTTCGACCAGGGCTTCGTCGACCTGGCGCGCAGCGTCTACCTGCGCAACGACGAGCGTGCGCGCATCAAGAAGGCGATCAACCTGGCGCTGGGCTCGGCGTACGTGGAAGAGAAGTCCTACCAGGATTACGCGCAGCGCGCGTAATCCCGGCGGCCAAAAGGGGGAGGTCCACGCCACGCGTGGATGAAACCGCAGGGCGCAGGCCAACGCCCGGCCGGCCCATCACCCCAGATGATCGGCCACGTAACGCTCGAAAGCCGCGATGCCGTCTTCGACAGTGATCAGTTCCATCACATCGTCGAACTCGATCTTGGTGCCCCATTTCAGATCGGCAGCCTGCTTGGCCAGGTACTTGCGTGCGGCGTCGTCGTAGCGGTCCACGCAGTAGCGGCGGTCCGAGTACGGTCCGCTGCGGTTCGGGTTGCTGGCCGCATGCAGGCCCAGCACCTTGGCGCCCATCGCGTTGGCGATGTGCATCGGGCCCGAGTCCGGAGTCATCACCAGGTTGGCGCGGGCAAGCAGGGCAGGCAGCTGCTTCAAGGTGTCCTTCCCGACCAGGTCCAGCGCCGGCGTGAGCAGTTGTGCCTGGATGGCATCGGCCATGCTGCGCTCCAGTTCGCTGCGGCCACCGCACAGCACCACCTGCCAACCACGCTGCGCGGCGTGGTTGGCCACGGCTGCATAGCGGTCTGCATACCAGTTGCGGCGCACGTGGCTGGAACAGGGCGAGATCATCAGCACCGGGCGCCCATCGTCCTGCCATTGCGCAGCGGCCCAGTCATATGCGGACTGGGGCACGGCCAGGTCCCAGCTGACCTCGGTCTGGCGCAGGCCCAGCGGCTCGCAGAAGCTGCCGATGGCATCCAGCACATGGACGCCGGGGCGGTCGGGAATGCGCTCGTTGATGAAGAGCCCGTGCAGGTCCTTGGAACGGCTGCGGTCGTAGCCGATGCGTCGCTCGGCGGGAATGAACGCCGACAGCAGGTTGGCGCGGAACGCCACCTGCATCTGCAGCAGCGCTTCAAAACGCCCCGGTGGCAGCTGTTTGCGCAGCTCCTTGACACCTGCCATGCCGCTCTTCTTGTCGTAGGCGTGGAAAGTGACGCCGGGCAGGCCATCGAGCAGTTTGTGGCCGACCTTGTCGATGATCCAGTGGATCGGCGTGTCCGGACGCGCAGCCTGCAGGGTGCGCACCAGGGGCACCACGTGGGTGACATCGCCGAGTGCGGACAGGCGCAGGAGGCACAAGGAGGAGGACGCTGATGCCATGTGTTGTTAGACTCAATGAAATGGTCGCATTCGACGCCAATGAAGCGCTGACGCCATGCCGCGAGGGTCGCGGCATCGGGGCCATTCTGTTCGACCGCGAGCGGCTGCGGCAAGCCGAGGTTGGCCTGTTCTCCCCCCAGCACTGGGGCAGCAAGGCCCGGCCGGTCGGCGAGGGCGGCCGCGGCAGCGCCTGGTTCATCGATGCGCCGTTCGGCGCCAGCGTGCTGCGCCACTACCTGCGCGGCGGCCTGGCAGCGAAGATCAGCCATGACCAGTACCTCTGGCGTGGCTCGGACCGGACCCGGAGCTTTGCCGAATTCCGCCTGATGCGCGCCCTGCGCGAGAAGAAGCTGCCGGTGCCCCGGCCGATCGCCGCGTACTACATGCGCGAAGGCCTGCGCTACCGGGCGGCAATCCTGATGGAGCGGATCGAGGGCGTGCGCTCGCTGGCCGACCGTGCGCTGGTCGCCGGACGGGGCGCGCCCTGGGAAGAGACCGGGCGGCTGATCGCCCGCTTCCACCGTGCCGGCCTGGACCATGCCGACCTCAACGCGCACAACATCCTGTTCGATGGCAACGGCCATGGCTGGCTGATCGACTTCGACCGTGGAGTGATCCGCATTCCGGCCACCGCCTGGCGCGAACGCAACCTCAAGCGCCTGCTGCGCTCGCTGATCAAGCTGCGCGGCGAGCGCAGCGTGGAAGACGTGCAGAAGGACTACGCGCGGCTGAGGCGCGCCTATGACATGGCCTGGAACCGGGGCACCTGATGGGCTGGTCGTTGCGTTTCCTCGGCGTCGGCAACGCGTCGGCGGTCGAGCTGGGGTCGCCGATGTCGGTGATCGAGCGGGACGGGCGGCCGTGGCTGACGATCGACTGCGGCGGCGAAGGCCTGACCGCGTTCAAGGCGCACTACGGGCACATGCCGCAGGCACTGTTCGTCACCCATGTGCACCTGGATCACGTGGCCGGTTTCGAGCGGCTGTTCGTCGATTCCTTCTTCAGTACGCAGCGCCGCGGCAAGGTGCGCCTGTATGTGCCTGCCACCGTGGTGCCGCTGCTGCACAAGCGCATCGGTGACTACCCGAACGTGCTGGCCGAGGGCGGTGCCAACTTCTGGGATGCGTTCCAGTTGATCGTGGTGGGCGAGGCGTTCTGGCACGAGGGCGTGCGCCTGGAAGTATTCCCGGTACGCCACCACTGGCCGGAGACGGCGTACGGCCTGCGCCTGCAGGGCGCGCTGACCTGGAGTGGTGATACCCGGCCGATTCCGGAGATGCTGGCCCGCTTCGCCAATGACAACGAACTGATCGCCCACGACTGCGGCCTGCACGGCAATCCGTCGCATACCGGTGTGGACGACCTGGAGCGCGAGTACAGCGCGGAACTGCAGGCGCGGATGATGCTCTACCACTACGCCAGCGTGGCTGATGGTGTGGCGCTGGCCGCGCGCGGCCACCGCGTGGCGCAGCCGGGGCAGTGCGTGCCGCTGGCCACCCCGACTGCACCGCACGTGCTGGCGCAGGATCCGCCGTGAGCGGTGCCGGCCTGCCCGCCGACGCGGCGCTGGCCGCCGGACTGGAGGTGCTGGAGCGCGCGCTGCATGCGCCTGCGGTGCGGGCCGATCCTGAGCGCCTTGACGCATTGCTGGACGAGGATTTCAGCGAGATCGGCAGTTCCGGGCAATGCTACGGCCGTGATGCAGCCTTGCAGGAGATCCCGTTGGAGCGCGCGCAGGTGCTGATCGAATCGGAACAGTACGCGGTGTGGTTGCTGGCCGACGGTCTGGCCCAGGTGCGTTATCACAGCCGCCATTACCTCGACGGCCAGCCGCAAGGCTGGGTGCTGCGCAGCTCGCTGTGGCGCCGGCACGGGGATGGATGGCGCATGCTGTTCCACCAGGGCACGCCCGAGGCACGGTAGGACCGGGCCATGTCCGGCGAAGGGCGCCAACCAGGGGTGGCACCTGCCAGGGGCGGGGCGTCGCCGGAAAAGGCGATGGCCCCGCCGGCTGACCTCGGCGCCCGCGTCGATCGATACCGTTGCTGCCTTCCGGCCCTGGCGGGGTTTTCGACCTAGCGTCGCGAGGGGCCGACGGGGCCACCATAGAGACGTCGGCCGCCCGGAGGGCAGCCAGTTCACGGACCAGGGGAAGCAGCGCGCGATGCGCCAGAGACCACAGCCGGACTGCGCATCGGCTGGCCGATGGCAGACGCGTAGTCTAGCGCAGGCAGGTGCATCGACGCCAGCTTCACGCGCTGAATCCGCTGTAACCCGTTCCCGCCCATGGCGGCCCGGGCCACCCGCCGTTGCTAGAATGCCGGCCAGGAGGAACGGCCTCCCCCACATCGGGAATCAAAGACCAGGACGGCCTGGCCCTACCAAGAGGAGGGCCGTCATGGCCTGGATCTATCTGTTGTTCGCCGGCCTGCTGGAAATCGTCTGGGCCGTGTCCATGAAGCAGTCCGAAGGCTTCACCAAGCTCACCCCCACCGTGGTCACGATCGTCGGCATGATCGCCAGCTTCTGGTTGCTGGCGGTGGCCATGCGCAGCCTGCCGCTGGGCACCGCCTATACGATCTGGACCGGCATCGGCGCGGTCGGTGCGTTCGTGGTTGGCATCGTGTTCCTCGGCGAGCAGGTCAGCCCGATGCGGATCGGTGCAGCGGTGCTGATCGTTTCCGGCCTGGTGCTGATGAAACTCTCGAGCAGCTGAATGATTTACTTATGGCGGGGAAAGGAATCTCCGCTTCCAGCAGGTATATGCATTTTCGGCAAGACCATTTTGTCCGCCCGTTTTATTTGACGTACGTCATGAAAATAACGAGCGTGATTCACATGCCGCTGGCACCGACGGTCGCACAGTGCCGCCATTCGTCGGGCGAAACCGGGGAGTTTTCGCCTTGAGGGACACGCTGTCGTACCTGTCACCGGGTGCGACTGCGTGAAGATGTGAAGATTTTCAGGAGTTAATGCCTTCAAACCTTGTTTCCGTATCGGGAGCCGGGGTGGGCCGCATTGTCTCCAAAAAACCTGCCAGCTGTGCCATCCGGTCTTTTCATGGAGATTTACCGATGAACCGCATTTACCGTCTGGTTTTCAATCGTGCCCTTGGGGTAATGCAGGTTGCTTCGGAGGTCGCCCGGAATCCCGGCGGAAGCGCGGTCAGCGCAGGGCGGGTGCCGCGATTGCGGGCGCATCAGCTGGCGGTGGCACTGGCGGCCACGCTGGCCAGTGGATCGGCGTTTGCGGCCTGCACTACCGCAGGTACGACGGTGACCTGCGCCACCGGCTCCAATACCAATTCGCTGACCAACAGCATCAACGGCGTGACGCTGAATATCCAGACCGGCGCCGAGCTCAGCGTGCCGCCGATCGTTGGCGGAAGTGCAGTGAATTTGAGTGGTAACGGCATCACCGTGAACAACCAGGGCACGGTCGATCCCACCATCAACGGTGGCCTGAGCCTGGCAGCGTCGGGCATGGTGCTGGGCAACAATACCGTCGGTGGAAACACCATCAGCGTCAACAATCAGGCAGGCGGGGCGATCAAAGGCCTGGTCAACATCGGCTCCATCCTCGGTTTCGGCGGACAGGCGCTGGTGGTGCAGAACGCTTCCGGCGGTGTCAGCAACATCGTCAATGCCGGTAATGTGGACATGTCGATCTTTGGTGCAGGCCTGTTGACCACGGCCGATGCGGCATCGATCGTAAGCTACGGTGGTGCGCAGACCACTCTCAACAACACCGGCACCATTACCGGCCGCATAGGGTTCCAGGGTTCGGCCACGGCGGGGGCCGGCAATACCTTCCTCAACGCGGGAACCATCAACGGCAGTGTGAACCTGGGCAGTTCGGTCGCCGGCAACACCTTCACCGCCGTGTCTGGTTCCAGCGTCAATACCGCCGGTATCGGCGTGGCCGGGCAGGTCGGCGCGCTTGCGGTGAATCTGGCCGCGGCCGGCATCGTCGACGGTGGCTCGGCGTCCAACAACAGCCTGGTGCTGCAGAACAGCGCCACCGTCCCGGGCAGCGGTACCGGCGGAGCGGTAACCACGCTGGGCTGGAACCAGTACATCAACTTCCAGAGGCTCACCGTCAACAGCGGTACCTGGAACCTGCAGGGTGCGTGGGCGGGTGCGGGCACGACCACGCTCAACGATGGCCTGGTCAATTTCAATAATGCGGGTTCCTTCGGTACAGGGCTGTTCACCGCCAACGGCGGTGCCATTGCCGCCTCCACGGCCGGTCTGAACCTGACCAACGCCTTCAACCTTGGCGGCAACCTTTCCCTCGGCGGGACCAATGCGTTCAGCCTGGGTGGCGTGCTGTCCGGTACTGGCGGGCTGACGGTCAACAACACCGGCATCGTCACGCTCGGCGGCGCAAACCTGTTCTCCGGCGGCGTCAACCTCAATGCCGGCGGCCTGGTACTGGGGAATGCCGGTGCACTGGGCATCGGCAACCTGACCGTCGGTGGCAGCGCTTCGCTGGATACGACGGCGGGCTTCAACCTGGGCAACAATCTGGTGGTCAATGGCGGGGGCTCGCTGAACCTGCTGGGCAGCAATGCGCTGACATTGAGTGGCTCGATTTCTGGTGCCGGCAACGTGACCAAGAACGGCGCGGGCACGCTGACCTTGAATGGCGCCAATTCGCTGACCGGCGCCTTCAATCTGGCCGGCGGCGCATTGGCGCTGGGCGCGGGTGGCAGCCTGTCGCCCACCGGTGCGATCACGCTGGGCGTTGGTACCAGCCTCGATCTTTCAGCGGCGACCAACCAGACCATCGGCTCGCTGGCCGGTCTCGGCGGTTCGGTCAATCTCGGCAGCCACACGCTGACCCTGGGTGGGCTGGGCAATACCAGCTACAGCGGCACGTTCGCCGCAGGCACCGGTGGCCTGATCAAGCTCGGTACCGGCGTGCAGACCCTGTCCGGCGTCAACAACCTCAGCGGCGGTGTTGCGCTCAACGCCGGCGGCTTGTTGCTGGGCAATGCGGCCGCGTTGGGCAGCGGCACGCTGTCCGTCGGCGGCAATGCCACGCTGGATGGCACGACCGGGTTGGCGTTGACCAATGCCGTCAACCTCGGTGCCGGGGCCAGCCTGAATCTGCTGGGCAACCAGGCGCTCACATTCAACGGCGTGATCGGTGGCGCTGGTGGCCTGATCAAGAATGGCGCGGCAACCCTGACGCTCAACGGCGCCAATACGTTCGGCGGCGGTCTGGCGCTCAATGCCGGCAGCCTGGTGCTGGGCAACGGCGGTGCACTGGGAACCGGGGCGCTGAACGTCGGCGGTGCGGTATCGCTCGACGCCAGCGCCGGCCTCACCGTGGGCAATGGCATCACGCTTGGCGCCGGTGGTTCGCTCGATGTGCTGGGCTCGAATGCGCTGACGCTGGGCGGTGTCATCGGCGGGAGCGGCAGCCTGGTCAAGAACGGCGCCTCCACGCTGACGCTGGGCGGCGCGAACACGTTCACCGGTGGGCTGGCGGTGAATGCCGGAACGGTGTCATTGGCCAGTGGTGGCAGCCTGGCGGCGACCGGCGCGGTCAGCCTGGCCGGCGCTGGCAGCGCACTGGATATCTCGCTGGGTGGCAACCAGACCATCGGTGCGTTGTCCGGCGTGGCTGGCAGCACCCTGTCGCTGGGCAGCAGCACGCTGACCTTCGGTGATGCCACCAACCAGACCTTCGCCGGCGTGATCGGCGGCACCGGTGGCCTGATCAAGCAGGGCACCGGCGTGCAGACGCTGACCAGCGCCAGCACCTTCAGCGGTGGGGTGAATCTTGCCGCCGGTGGCCTGGTGCTGGGCAACGCCGGTGCGCTGGGAAGCGGTGCGCTGACCGTCAGTGGCAACGGTTCGCTGGACGCCACTGCTGCACTGAACCTGGGCAATGCGATCAACCTCGGCGCGGCGTTGACCCTGCCGGGCAGCCAGAACCTGGCCCTGGCCGGCAACGTCACCGGCACCGGCAGCCTGGTCAAGAATGGCGCGTCGACACTGACCTTGAATGGTACCAACACCTTCAGCGGTGGACTGAGCGCAAACGCCGGCAGTCTGCTGCTGGGCAACAGTGGCGCACTCGGTACGGGAGTATTGGGCATTGGCGGCAGCGTCTCGCTCGATGGCGGCGCCCCGCTGAACCTGGCCAACAATGTGTCCCTGGGCGCGGGTGCCGCGCTGTCGCTGCCGGGCTCGCAGGCGATCACGCTGGGTGGCGTGGTGTCCGGTGCCGGCAGGCTGGTCAAGAATGGTGCCACCACGTTGACCCTCAACGGCGCCAACAGCTTCGGTGGTGGGCTGACCGTCAACGGCGGCGGCGTGTTCCTGGGGAACGCCGGCGCACTGGGCACCGGTGCACTGTCGGTGGGCGCCAATGCCACGCTGGACAGTTCAGTAGCGCTGAACCTCGCCAACGACCTCAACCTTGGGGCGGGCGCGGCGCTGGATCTGCTGGGCAGCCAGAACGTGTCGCTGGGCGGTCTCATCAGTGGTACTGGCAGCCTGGTCAAGAACGGTACGGCGACGCTGGCGTTGAACGGCGTCAATACGTTCAGCGGGGGCGTCGGCCTCAACGCGGGCCTGCTGCAGCTGGGCAATGCGCAGGCGCTGGGTACCGGCCAGCTGGACGTGGGCGGCAACGCTTCGCTGGAGGCCACAACGGCGCTGGCGCTGGGCAACACCATCGGTCTCGCTGCCGGTGCCAACCTTTCCGTGCTGGGCAACAATGACCTGACGCTGGCCGGTCCGGTATTCGGTGCCGGTGGGCTGATCAAGGACGGCACGGCGCGGTTGACGTTGTCGGGCGCCAATACCTACAACGGAGGCACCACCATCAACGCCGGCACGCTGGCGCTGGGCGCAGGCGGCAGTCTCGCCGCAGCCGGTGCGGTGAATCTTGCCGTTGCGGGCGCGACACTGGACATCTCCGCAGCCGGTGCGGCACAGACCATCGGCGCGTTGAATGGCGTGGCGGGCAGCCAGCTGGCGCTGGGCGCGCAGTCGCTGACCTTTGGCGGTGCCAGCAATGGCAGCTTTGCCGGTGTGATCGGTGGAACCGGTGGCCTGGTCAAGACCGGCACGGGCGTGCAGACGCTGTCCGGTGCAAACACGTTCAGTGGTGGCCTTGCGCTCAACGCGGGCGGGTTGGTACTGGGCGATGCAGGTGCGCTTGGTACCGGTGCGCTGGGTATTGGCGGCACCACCACGCTGGACAGCACGGTGGCATTGAATCTGGCCAACGCGGTGAACTTCGGTGCCGGCACCCAGCTCACCCTGGGCGGAACCAGTGACGTTGCATTCGGAGGCGTGCTGAGCGGCAACGGCAGCCTGGTCAAGAATGGTGCGGGCCTGCTGACCCTCAACAACACCAACACCTTCGGTGGCGGCCTGACCTTGAACGGTGGTGGCCTGGTGGTCGGCGCGAATGGTGCGCTCGGTACCGGTGCGCTGGCGGTCAATGCCAGCACCACGCTGGATGCAGGCACTGCAGTGACGCTCGGCAATGCGGTCACGCTGGGCTCGGGCGTCGCACTCACGCTGCCCGGCAGCAATGCGCTGACGCTGTCGGGCGTGGTAGGCGGCAATGGCAGCCTGATCAAGAATGGCGGCACCACGTTGACGCTGTCCGGTGCCAACACCTACACCGGCGGTACCACCATCAACGCCGGCACGCTGGCGTTGGGCACGGGTGGCAGTCTCGCCGCAGTCGGTGATGTCACGTTGGGCGCAGGCGCAGGCTTCGATATCTCCGGTGCCGGCGGCAACCAGACCATCGGCGCGCTCAACGGCGCGGGCGGCAGCACGCTGACGCTGGGCGGCAATTCGTTGACCTTCGGTACCGCCGGCAACGCCGCGTTCGATGGCGTGATCAGCGGCGGTGGTGGCCTGGTCAAGGTGGGCGCGGGCGTACAGACCTTGTCCGGCGCCAATACCTTCGGTGGCGGCGTGACGCTCAATGCAGGCGGACTGGTGCTCGGCAATGACGCAGCGCTGGGCACGGGCGCATTGACCGTCGGTGGTGCTGCCACGCTGGATACCACCGGCCTGGCAACGCTGGCCAACAACATTGCGCTCAATGCCGGGCTGACCGTAATCGGGACCAATGCACTGACGCTCAACGGCGTCCTTTCCGGTACCGGCAGCCTCACCAAGAATGGCAGCGCGACGCTGACGTTGAATGGCGCCAACACCTACACCGGTGGCACCAACATCAACGCCGGCACGCTGGCGCTGGGGGCCGGTGCCAGCCTGGCCGCGAGCGGTACCGTCAATCTTGCCACCGGCGCCACGCTGGACCTGTCGGCCGGCAGTGGCACGCAGCAGTTCGGCACGCTGGTCGGCAACGGTACGGTGAACCTCGGTGCCAACTCGATCGAAGTGGGCGGCGCCACCGATGGCACCTTCAGTGGCTCGATCGCAGGCACCGGTGGCCTGACCAAGGTCGGTGCCGGCATCGAGACGCTGACCGGTGCCAACACCTACACCGGCGGCACGTTCATCAACGCCGGTACCCTGGCGATCGGCCCCGGCGGCAGTCTGGCCGCGACCGGTGCGGTGAGGCTCACTGCGGCAGGCACGGGCTTCGATATCTCGACTGCCGGCGCCAACCAGACCATCGGGGCGTTGAACGGCGTGGCGGGTTCGACGGTGAGCCTGGGGGCGCAGACGCTGACCCTGGGCGGCGTTGGCAACAGCATCTTCGATGGCGCGATTTCCGGCACCGGTGGCCTGGTCAAGAATGGCGCCGGCATCCTCACGCTGGGCGGTGCCAATCTGTTCAGTGGTGGCGTTGCACTCAACGGCGGTGGCTTGGTGGTCGGCAACAATGCTGCGCTCGGCAGCGGTGCGTTGACGGTCGGAAGCAACGCAACACTGGATGCATCGACCGCTGCCAGCCTGGCCAACAACATCAGCCTGGCAGCGGGTGCCAACCTCGACCTGCTCGGCAGCCAGGCGCTGGCGCTGGGCGGTGTGATCTCGGGTACAGGTGGGTTGATCAAGGACGGTGCGGCCACGGTAACCCTGAGCGGTGCCAACACCTACACCGGTGGTACCACCATCAACAGCGGCACGCTGGCGATCGGTGCCGGTGGCAGCCTCGCCGCGACCGGCGCGGTGAATCTGGCCGGTGCTGGCACGCTCGATATCTCCGCGGGCAACCAGACCATCGGTTCGCTGGCCGGCGTGGCCGGCAGCACGGTGGCGCTGGGCGGCAGCACGCTGACCCTGGGCGGCACCGTGGACAGCACCTTCAACGGTGCGATCAGCGGCAATGGCGGGCTGATCAAGAACGGCGCGGGCGTGCAGACGCTCAATGGCGGCAGTACCTTCAGCGGCGGCGTGGCGCTCAACGCCGGTGGCCTGGTGGTCGGCAACAATGCTGCGTTGGGCACCGGTGCGGTGACGGTCGGAGGCGCTGCGACGCTCGATTCGAACACGGCGGTCACCCTCGCCAACAACTTCACCCTCAACAACGCGTTGACCGTCCTCGGCAGCAACAACCTCACCCTCAACGGCATCCTCAGTGGTACCGGCTCACTGACCAAGGAGGGTGCCGCGACGCTGACCTTGAATGGTGCCAACACCTATACCGGCGGTACTTTCATCAACGCCGGCACGCTGGCACTGGGTGCTGGCGCCAGCCTGGCCTCCTCAGGCATCGTCAACCTGGCCTCGGGTGCGACCTTCGATCTGTCGGCGGGCAGCGGCACGCAGCAGTTCGGTACCCTGATCGGCAACGGTACGGTGAATCTGGGCGCCAACACGCTGACGATCGGAGACGCCACCAATGGCACGTTCAGTGGTTCGGTGGCCGGCTCCGGTGGCCTGATCAAGGAAGGTTCGGGTACCCAGACGTTGACCGGCACCAACACCTTCACCGGTGGAACCACCATCAACGCCGGTACGCTGGCGATCGGCGCCGGTGGCAGCCTCGCGGCGACTGGTGCGGTGAACCTGGCCAATGCCGGTACCGCCTTTGACATCAGCGCGGGTGGTGCGCAGGCGATCGGTTCGCTGGCAGGCGTGGCAGGTTCGACCGTGGCGCTGGGCGGCAGCACGCTGACCCTCAATGGCGTGGGCAATACCACCTTCGCCGGCACCATCGGAGGGGCCGGTGGCCTGGTAAAGAACGGCGCAGGCATCCAGGGCTTGACTGGCGTCAACGTCTTCACGGGCGGCGTGACCCTCAATGCCGGTGGCCTGCTGCTGGGCAACGGCGGTTCGCTGGGCATCGGCGCGCTGACCGTAGGCGGCAACGCCAGCCTGGATGGCACCAGTGCGCTGACTCTGGCCAACACCGTGCAGCTGGCCAGCGGCACGCTGACTCTGGTCGGCAGCAACGCGCTGACCTTGAACGGACCGATCAGCGGTGCCGGTGGCCTGCTGAAGGATGGCGCGGCGACGGTCACCCTGGGCGGTGCCAGCAGCTATGCCGGCACCACCACCATCAACAGCGGCACGCTGGCGGTAGCAGCCGGCGGCAGCCTGTCCGGTGCCAGCACGGTCAACCTGGCCGGTGCTGGCACACTGGATATCAGCGCCGGTGGCAACCAGAGCATCGGCGGCCTGGCCGGTGTGGCCGGCAGCACGGTGGCGCTGGGAGGCGCAACGCTGACTACCGGCGGCAACAACGCCAGCACCGTGTTCGCTGGCGTCCTCAGTGGCACCGGCGGCCTGGTGCAGGGAGGTACCGGTACGCTGACCCTGAGCGGCGACAACACCTATACCGGCGGTACCACCATCAACGGTGGCAGCACCCTGCAGATCGGCAACGGTGGCAGCACCGGTTCGGTGCTGGGCGACATCACCAACAATGGCAGCCTGGTCTACAACCTCGGCACCACGGCAACCGTGGGTGCGGTGGTCAGTGGCAATGGCGGTCTGACCCAGGCCGGCAGCGGCACGCTGGTGCTGACCGGCAACAACACCTACACCGGAGGGACCACCATCAATGCCGGCGGCGCGCTGCAGATCGGCAACGGTGGTGCGACCGGTGCGATCGTCGGCGACATCACCAACAACGGCGCGCTGGTGTCCAACGTGGCCGGCAACACCACGCTCGGTGGCACCATCAGCGGCAGTGGCGGCCTGACCCAGGCCGGCAGCGGCACGCTGGTGCTGACCGGCAACAACACCTATACCGGCGGCACCACCGTCAATGCCGGTGGCACCCTGCAGGTGGGCAATGGCGGTGCGACCGGTGCGATCACCGGCAACGTTGCCAACAACGGCAGCCTGGTATTCAACGTGGGCGGCAACACCACGGTCGGTGGCGCGATCAGCGGCAGCGGTGGCCTGACCCAGGCCGGCAGCGGCGTGCTGACCCTGGTCGGCAACAACACCTATACCGGTGGCACCACGATCAATACCGGCGGTACGCTGCAGGTCGGCAACGGCGGGGCAACCGGCGCCATCGCTGGAGACATCACCAACAATGGCGCGTTGATCTCCAACGTGGCCGGCAACACGCAGCTGGGCGGCACCATCAGCGGTACGGGTGGCCTGACCCAGGCGGGCAGTGGGTCGCTGGTGCTGACCGGCACCAACACCTACACCGGGGGTACCACCATCAACGCCGGCGGCACGCTGCAGCTGGGCAATGGCGGCGCGACCGGCTCGATCATTGGCGATGTCACCAACAACGGCACGCTGCTGTCCAACGTGGCCGGCAACACCACGCTGGGTGGCACCATCAGTGGCAGCGGCGGCCTGACCCAGGCCGGCAGCGGCACTCTGACCGTGACCGGCAACAACACCTACACCGGGCCGACCACGATCAATGCAGGCGGCACGCTGCAGGTCGGCAACGGCGGTGCGACCGGCGCGATCGGTGGCAACGTCACCAACAACGGCAACCTGGTGTTCAACGTGGCCGGCAATACCACGGTCGGTGGCGCCATCAGCGGCAGCGGTGGCCTGACCCAGGCCGGCAGCGGCACGTTGATCCTGGGCGGCAACAACACCTATACCGGTGGCACCACCATCAATACCGGCGGCACGTTGCAGGTCGGCAATGGCGGCGCCAGCGGTGCGATCGCCGGCAACGTCAGCAACAACGGCAGCCTGGTGTTCAACGTGGGCGGCAACACCACCGTCGGAGGCACCATCAGCGGCAATGGTGGCCTGACCCAGGCCGGCACCGGAACGGTCACCCTGACCGGCAACAACACCTACACCGGCGGCACCACCATCAATGCCGGCGGCACCGTGCAGGTCGGCAATGGCGGCGCCAGCGGCTCGATCACCGGCAATATCACCAACAACGGTGGCCTGGTCATCAACACCGGCGGCACCACCACGCTGGGCGGCACCATCAGCGGTGGTGGCAGCATCGTGCAGGCAGGCCCGGGCGGCCTGAACCTGGGCGGCAACAGCGGCGGCTTCAGCGGCACCGGCCAGGTCACTGGCGGTGGCCTGAATGTCACCGGCAACATCGGTGGCCAGTGGACCATCGGCAGCGGTACCACGCTGTCCGGTACCGGGACCATCGGTGGCACGGGTGGCGGCGTGACGGTGTCCAGCGGTGGCGTGCTGTCGCCGGGCAATGGCCCGGGCAACGGCAGTGGTGCGGGCAATGGCACCGGCACGGTCACGGTGGGCGGCAACCTGACGTTGTCGCCGGGCAGCACGCTGGGCGTCGACCTGGGCGCCACCGGCAGCGATACGGTACAGGTGGGCGGCAGCGCCAACGTGGGTGGCAGCATCGTCAAGGTGAATACCATCTCGCCGAACACCAGCTACCAGCAGGGCCAGCAGTACACCGTGATCAACGCGGGTGGTGGCGTCAGCGGGCAGTTCGCTTCGGCGACCTCGCCGTCGGCCTTCCTGACCATCACCCCGGTCTATACCGCCAACACGGCCAACCTGCAGATCGACGTAGCGCAGACCGCGGCATTCACCACGGCGGCGAAGACGCGCAACCAGTACAACACCGCTGCAGCGCTGGACAGCCTGCCGCAGAGTGGTCCGGCACTGGGCCTGTACAACACGCTGCTGATGTATGACGCGGGTACCGCGCGTGCGGCGTTCGACCAGTTGTCCGGCGAGGTACATGCGGCCAGCCGTGCGGTGCTGCTGTACGACAACTACCTGGAAGAGGGCATCCGCCAGCGTCTCGGCAGCGAACTGCCGACCGTGCGTGGCGAGCGTGCCTCGGCCTGGCTGGCCGGCAGCGGCAAGGTGTTCCGCCAGGACGGTGACGGCAACGGCGATGACATCCGCTCCAACCGCAATGCACTGATGGCGGGCGTGGACTGGCAGCTGGGCGAACACGTGGTGCTGGGTGCGGCCGCAGGCAACGAGCGGCTGGATACGCGCCTGTACGATCGCAGCTCGCGGGCCCGCCTGCGCGGCAACACGTTCGGCCTGTATGCGCAGGGCCAGTGGAACAACGGCTTTGCGGTCGGTGGCAGCGTATCGCGCGGTGACTACCGCACGCGTACCACGCGTGAGGTGCCGCTGCTGGGCCAGACCCTGTACAGCCGCCAGGACTCGGATGTGACCATCGCGCAGGTGGAGGGCAGCTGGACCTGGACCCATGGCAGGACCCAACTGCAGCCGTATGTGCAGTTCACCAGGCACTGGGTCGACAGCGATCGTGCGGTGGAGCAGGGCGGCACGGCTGCGCTGGTGCTGGAAGGCGGCAAGGACACGCTCAATGTCAGCACCGTGGGCGTGCGCGGCCGTTGGGATGTGGGCAGCGGCGAGCGCTTCCCGGCGCAGCTGACGGTTGGCCTGGGCTGGCAGCATGCATCGGGTGATACCGATGTGGCCAGCCGCAACCGCTTCGCGGTGGGCGGCAATGCCTTCGACGTCTACAGCGCGGTGATGGCACGCAATGCGCTGGTCAGTCAGGTGGGCGTGGCGGTGGGCCTCGGCCGCAACAGCCAGCTGTCGATGTTCGTGCAGGGCCAGCACGGCGATGGCCGCCGCGACGTGGGCGGGCAGATCAACCTGCGCGTGGGCTTCTGAGGAGAGTGGGGCGAGGTTGGATCCACGCCTGCGTGGATCCAGGGCGGTGCGGAGGGCTAGACCCTCCGCTCCATCTCCACGGCATCGATCCCGGCGCCGTGGCCATTGGAAACGATCCGCGTCACCTGGAAGCCCAGGCCAGCATAGAAGCCCTGGGTGTGCTGGCTGGTACTGAGCGTGATGCGCTTGATCGAGGGATCCGCTTCGGCCTGGCGCAGGCGTGCCAGCGCCAGTTCCCGGCCCAGTCCATGCTGGTGCAGCGCGCGCTGTACCATGCCCCAGCAGAAACCGGCACTGCCGTCGCCGCGTCGCGACAGGCCGCCGCAGGCCACGATGCTGCCATCTCGTTCGATGACCTGGAATGCACAGTCCATGGCCTGTTCTTGCAGGAAGCGCTCAAAGTCGCTGCGCTCTTCGGGCGCGAAGTAGGTGGGTACGTTGCTGTCGAAAATCGACAAGCAAGCGCTGGCATCGGCGGGGCGGTAGAGGCGGAGGTTCATGGAAAATGCCTTGGCGTTGCCCGGGCGCATTTCAACCGTCCAGACGTTGTCCTTCTCAAGGGGGTATCGCGCGACGAGGCCGCAGGAGCCGCCGAAGTGCTCCAAGGTACATGGAGCGGAGTCGATCTTCTCACGGATGATTTCGCCCACCTCGAATGACTGTGCGGAACACAGGCGCCTGCACCAGGCGGGTGCGTCGGTGGCGGGTAGTGGCGAGGCGGATGCGGGCGCGATGGCGTGCAGCGGGGCGCGGCGGCTCTTGGGCTATGCTCTCGACACGTGGGACTGACCGCGCGGCAGGATCCGCCGGCCCCATTCGTCTTCCTGCCTGCAACGGAGCTGCCCAGCGATGCCCGACCCTTCTCTTTCCCGGACTGCCCAGGTCGTGCGCGGTCTGCTGTTTGGCGCGGTGGGGCTGTTGATCCTTGCCGTGGCCGCCTTCGAAGTGACGCATCGCCTTGAGTTCCTGCAGATCGCGCATGCCGTCGATGGCCAGGTCGAGCGCCTGAACGCGGGCGGATCGCATCCGCAGATTGCGTTCACCACCGCGACCGGCCAACACGTCTCTTACCCGCAGGGCGGCATGATCTTCGGCTATGAGCCTGGACAGCCGGTACGCGTGCTGTACGATCCGGCGCAACCGCGCCTGGAGCCGGTCCTGGATACGTTCGGTGCGCTGTGGGGAATGACGGTCGTGTGGATGCTGCTGGGGCTGGCGTTCGTCGGCGTCTGCGTGCGGGGACTGCTCCGGCGCAGGTGACTCGCAGCGGATCGCGCGCTGTCGGCGGGCGGACCGTTGGACCTGCCCTTGGCGGCAGGGCCTGTTCAGTTCGGTAGTACCTGCCGCGCTTCCCGCCAGCCAAATAAAAAAAGCCGCCCAGTGGGCGGCTTCTTCATTTATCTGGCGGAGAGAGGGGGATTCGAACCCCCGAAGCGCGGTTTAGACGCTTACACACTTTCCAGGCGTGCTCCTTCAACCACTCGGACACCTCTCCGGATCCCTGCCATCGGCAAACGCCTCAGCAGGGGCGCAGATTCTAGCGGGCTGCGCGGCACTTCACAAGCACCCCGGCCAGGAACCCGCGAAAGATGTGCCGGAGGCGAGGGGGCTGGACAGGCATGGCACAATGGAACATCCGATGGAAAACGGTGGCCTGATGTCCTATCTCGTCCTTGCCCGCAAGTGGCGTCCAAAGCGTTTTGCCGAGCTGGTGGGCCAGGAACACGTGGTCCGTGCGCTCAGCAACGCGCTGGACAGCGGCCGGGTCCACCATGCGTTCCTGTTCACCGGCACCCGCGGCGTGGGCAAGACCACCATCGCGCGCATCTTCGCCAAGTCGCTGAACTGCGAACAGGGCACCAGTGCCGATCCCTGCGGCCAGTGTGCAGCCTGCCTGGATATCGACGCCGGCCGCTACATCGACCTGCTGGAAATCGACGCCGCGTCCAACACCGGCGTGGACGACGTGCGCGAGGTGATCGAGAACGCGCAGTACATGCCTTCGCGTGGCAAGTACAAGGTCTACCTGATCGACGAAGTGCACATGCTGTCCAAGGCGGCGTTCAATGCGCTGCTGAAGACGCTGGAAGAGCCGCCGGAGCACGTGAAGTTCCTGCTGGCCACCACCGATCCGCAGAAGCTGCCGGTCACCGTGCTCAGCCGCTGCCTGCAGTTCAACCTCAAGCGCCTGGACGAGGACCAGATCCAGGGCCAGATGACCCGCATCCTGGCGGCCGAGGAGATCGAGGCCGACGGCAGTGCCATCGTGCAGCTGGCCAAGGCCGCTGATGGCAGCCTACGGGATGGCCTGTCGCTGCTGGACCAGGCGATTGCCTATGCCGGCGGTGCGCTGCGCGAGGACGTGGTGCGTACCATGCTGGGCACGGTCGACCGCACCCAGGTGGCGGCGATGCTCGATGCGCTGGCTGACGGCGATGGCCCGCGCCTGCTGCAGGTGGTGGCCGCGCTGGCCGAATTCTCGCCGGACTGGAGTGGCGTGCTGGAAGCGCTGGCCGAAGGCCTGCACCGCATCCAGGTGCAGCAGCTGGTACCGGGTGCGGCCGTTGCCGAAGGCCTGGATGCCGCCGCATTCGCCGAGCGCCTGCGCCCGGAAGTGGTGCAGCTCTGGTACCAGATGGCCTTGAACGGCCGTCGTGACCTGCCGATGGCGCCGAGCCCGCGCGCGGGCTTCGAGATGGCCGTGCTGCGCATGCTGGCGTTCCGCCCGGCCGCGGCGGTCCCGCCGGTGCCGAAGTCGGTGGAGGGGGCAGGCAATGCGCCGGGTGGCAATGCTGCCGGTGGTGGCACCGGTGCGGGGACCCACGAAGCGACGCCGGCGACTGCCGCCGCTTCGGCAAGCCCGGCCGTGGTGGCGCAGGTGGCCGCTCCGGTGCAGGCCGCGCCGCGCGAACCTGAACCCGAACCTGAGCCGGCCCCGCAACCCGAACCGGACCCGACGCCGGAGCCCGAGCCGGTTCCGGTGGAAGAGCCGGTGTCACCGCCGCCGGTGAAGGCCGAAGCAGCGACGCCGCCGTCCGTTGAAACAGAAGTGGGCGACGACCTGCCGCCGTGGGCCACCGACGAAGCCGAGGCACGTGACGAGGCGCTGGCGGCCGAGATGGCTGGGCCGGAAGCTGCCATGGTGGCGCCCTGGCATGAGCCGCCGGCTCCCGTCGCGGCTCCCAGCGAGCCTGCACCGCCCGAGCGCCCGTTCCGCACGGAAGGCATTGCCATCGCGCCGGTCGAGCCGGCGCCAGTGCAGGAGAATGCGCCGCTGGAAGGTGTGAGCGACCTGGCCAGCGCCGAGGACTGGCTGGATCTGGTCGCCAACAGTGGCCTGAGCGGCCCGTCGCGGCAGCTGGCCGCCAACGCTGCCTTCATCAGTTGCCAGCACGGGACCTTGAAACTGGGCCTTTCGCCCGGATTTGAATACCTGCGCTCGGAGCGCGCGCTGGCCGCCCTGGGCGAGATGCTGGAGAAGGCCCTCGGCCAGGCGCCGAAGATCGTGGTCGAGACCGTGGAAACCGAACACGTTCCGGCCGAGACTCTGCACCAGCGTGCCGACCGCCAGCGTAGTGAGCGGCAGCAGGTGGCAGAGGCCGTTTTCATGGACGACCCGGAAGTGCAGGTGCTGATCCAACAGCACGGTGCCCGGGTTGTTTCCGATTCCATCCGTTCTTTTGACGAGTAAGACACCATGCGCGGAAACATCGCCCAACTGATGCAGCAGGCCCAGAAAATGCAGGAAAACCTGCAGAAGGCCCAGGAAGAAATCGCCAAGATCGAAGTGACCGGCAGCGCCGGCGGCGGCATGGTCAGCGTGACCCTGACCGGTGCCAAGGAATGCCGCAAGGTGCGCATCGACCCGTCGCTGACCAGCGACCCGGAGATGCTGGAAGACCTGATCGCCGCCGCCTTCAATGATGCCTCGAACAAGATCGATGCCGAGTCGAAGTCGAAGATGGGGTCGGCCACCGCCGGCATGCAGCTGCCGCCGGGCATGAAGCTGCCGTTCTGATTTCCCAGGGGGCGCCTGCCGCTGCAGGTGCCCGCTCCAACCCTCGGTCGAGCATGGTTCGACTCTACAGACAGCTGTCGAGCGTGCTCGACGCCATGAAAGCATGCCGCCGTGTCCGCACCCCTGCTTGAACAATTGATCGACGCATTGCGGGTGCTGCCTGGCGTCGGCCAGAAGACTGCACAGCGCATGGCCTATCACCTGCTCGAGCGCGAGCGCGAAGGTGGCCAGCGTCTGGCCGAGACACTGGCATTGGCGGTGGAGCGAATCGGCCACTGCGTGCAGTGCCGCGATTTCAGCGAAACCGAGCTGTGCCCGACCTGTGCCAACGGCAGCCGCGAGCGCAGCCAGCTGTGCGTGGTCGAATCGCCGGCCGACCGCCTGGCCATCGAGAACGCCACCGGCTTCCGCGGTGTCTACTTCGTGCTGCAGGGGCGGCTGTCGCCGCTCGATGGCATCGGCCCGCGCGAGCTGGGCCTGGAGCAATTGGAGCGACGGTTGGCCGAAGGCGAGGTGCAGGAGCTGATCATCGCCACCAGCGCCACTGTCGAGGGCGAGGCCACCGCGCATTACCTGGCGCAGCTGGCGCGCGCACGCAAGGTGCAGCCGAGCCGTTTGGCGCAGGGCCTGCCACTTGGCGGTGAACTCGAATACGTCGATCGCGGCACGCTCTCGCACGCGTTCGGAACGCGCAGCGAATTCCGCGATTGAATGCCGGCCGGGCATCCCCCGGCGCGGCCGGCCTACAATGCGGATGACATCCCCGCCGAGGCCGACCATGAGCAACGAAACCCTCTTCAGCAAGATCATCCGTCGCGAGATCCCGGCCACCATCGTCTATGAGGATGACGAGGTGCTGGGCTTCAAGGACATCGCACCGCAGGCACCGGTGCACGTGCTGTTCATTCCGAAGAACGAGATCATTCCGACCCTGGATGACCTGCAGCCGTCGCAGGCGCACCTGATCGGCAAGCTGGCGCTGGCTGCCGCCGAGTATGCGCGCCGCGAGGGCTTCGCACAGGACGGCTACCGTATCGTGATGAACTGCCGCGAGCATGCCGGACAGACCGTGTTCCATATCCACATGCACCTGCTGGCCGGTGCGCCGCTGGGGCATTTCGGTGCGCCTGGGCGTTGAAGCCCCTGTCCACGCCATGCGCGGATGAAAAAGGCCGCCCGAGGGCGGCCTTTTCCGTCATGCCTGTGCGGTGACGATCACCACCAGCCCCAGCGACCATAGCCGCCCCAGTACGGACCATACGGGCCCGGGCCCCACGGGCCATAGGGGTAGGGCACCACGTCGACCTGGCGCTGTTCCGGCCACAGGTAGATCACATCGGCCGACAGCTTGGGCAGGCGGTAGTCGTACTCGCCGATGCGGGTGTTCTGGTAGCCGTCGATCTTGCCGATGAAGGTCACGTCACGACCGGCTTCGAACACGGCCGGGTCGTAGAAGCCGGCACGGCAGGCGATGAAACGACCGTCGCTGGCGTCGGACGAGGTGGTGTTCGGGCGGCCACTGCCATTGAGCGGGCGCGAGATGATCTGGAAGCAGGTCTCGCCCTGGCCGGGCTTGGTTTCGATGATGCGACCGCCCCAACGGACCGGCGTGCCGACCTGCTGGGTAGCGACCGAGTCGCGCGGGGAGACCAGGCTGAACTGTCCCTGCAGCGGCTTGGGGGCCGTGGCGCAGGCCGACAGGGCCAGCGTGGCCACAGCGGTGAGAAGGAACTTGGTGTTCATGGGGAGGCTCCGGAAGTCGGGCGATGCCTGCGCAGGTCCCGCAATAATGAAGCGAGGTCGGTGCAAGTTCCAGCGTAGCGCGCGTCGGCGAAACGCTGGCTGAGTGCGAGCAGGGCCGGGTCAGGGCGCTGCCGGTGCACCCGCTGGGCCCAGTCCTGTGCGGTTTCGTGCGGTTCACGGGCCAGGCCGAGGCGGGCGTAGCGCCGTCCGAGCCGGTGCCAGGCGCGCAGCAGCGGGTCGCGTTCGCGCTCGCCACGGGCCAGCAGCCAGGCCATCCACGCCAAGGCCAGCATCGTTGCCACCACGAAGCCAGCGACAAGTTGCGTGGGGCCCAGATCATCCAGCCCGAACGGCGTGAGCAGTTGCTGCTGGCGGCGTGCATCGAATGACAGCACCAGGTCGTTCCAGCCGCGGCGCAGCCAGTCGCCCATCTGCCCCAGCTGCTGCCAGCGTTGCTGCAGTGGTGTGTCCGTACCGGCCTGCAGGCGGTCGTCCAGTGTGTCCAGGATGCGTTCCGGTGCCACGGCTGCGGTCGGGTCAACCCGTACCCAGCCGCGCTGCGGCAGCCATACCTCGGCCCAGGCATGGGCGTCCATCCGCCGCACGATCCAGTAGTCGCCAAGGCGGTTGTAGGTGCCGCCGGCAAAGCCGGTCACCACCCGTGCCGGGACGCCGGCGTTGCGCATCAACACCACGAAGGCCGAGCTGAAGTGTTCACAGAAGCCGGCCTTGTAGCCGAACAGGAACTCGTCGATCGGGTCGCGCCCTGCCGCAGGGGTGTCCAGCGTGTACGAGAAGTCGGTGGTGATCCACTGCAGCGCGCGGCGCACGATGGCCTCGTCATCGCTGCCAGCCTGCTGCCGCCATTGCTGCGCCAACGTGGCGGTGCGCGGGTTGAAGCCACTGGGCAACTGCAGCGCGGCCCGTCGCAGATAGGGTGACAGCGTGCTGTCGAAGCGTTGTGGTGGCGCCGAATGCAACCGCCAGCGGCTCAGCGACGCCAGTGACCGCTCGCTGCTCAGGCTCATGTCCGCATCCAGCGTGCTGCCTGCAGGCGCGCGGCTGGGCAGGTCCAGTGCCACCAGCTGGCGCCGGTCGGTGGGTTCGTAGTCGATCTGGTAGTCCCAGCCCTGCGTGCCGGCCTCGACCACGGCCGCCGGCCGTCGCTCGCTGGCGCGGTCACGTGTCCAGCGCCGGCCATCGAAGGCGGTCAGTACCGGTCCTCGCCAGTAGCGTTGCATCGGCTCGGGTACCGCGCCGAAGAACTGCACGCGCAGCGCCGGGCTGTCGTCGGCCATCAGGTCCAGCCACTGGCCGGGCTCCATGCTGTCGGACAACCCCGGCGTACCCACGGCGCGCTCGGGAACACCCCACAGTGGCGTGGCCAGGCGCGGGAACAGCCAGAAGCAGGCCAATGCCAGCGGCAGGCCGATCGCCAGCAGGCGGCGTGGCCTTCATCCCCGGCCAGCCGTTGCAGGGCGAGCAGCGCGCTGATCCCCGCCAGTGCGGCCAACACCGTGGTCAGTGGTCCTTGGTCGAGCAGGAACGCCGCAAACGGGGAAAATAGCGCGAACCCGAGCAGGCTGCGGGCATCGCGCCGGCTGCGCAGTTCGCTGGACTTGATCGCCAGCATCGCTGCCAGCAGGGCGCAACCGGTATCGCGCCCAGGTCGGACCATCCCCATCTGCCAGGCGATGGCACCGAGCATGGCCAGCACCAGCAGCAGGCGCACCGGCATGGGCAGCACCTTCCGCCACGACAGGACCGCAGTCACGAGCGCTGCGGCCGCGATCACGCCCGCCAGCAGGGGCGGCAACTGCAGCAGCAACGGCAACAGCGCCAACGCCGCGCTGGCCAGGGTCCAGTTGCGGGCATTGCGGTCGAGCGCGGGCGTGGTCTCAGTCATGCGGCATCAATGCCAGTGCACGCAGGCACAGGTGGTGGTGGCTGGCGCCCTGGCCTGGCCCGAACGGCGGGTGTGCAGGCAGCAGCAGGGTGTAGCGGCGGCCTTCGCGCTCGGCCATGTCGACCCATCGCGCCAAACGCGCGATGCGTGCTTCATGGCCCAGCGGGGACAGCGTGCGCCAATCGAGGATGACTTCGATGCCAACCGGCTTTTCGTACTCGCGCACCAGCAGGCTGTCGCGGCGTGCCGAGTGCTTCCACGAAATGCTGCGTGGCGCATCGCCCGCACGATAGGGCCGTAGCTGATGCAGTTCCTCGCCACTGGCATGGGCGCGCGTGTGCAGCGGATCGTTGCCGCTTTCCGGCAGTGCAGGGGCCAGCGCCTCGGGTTGCGGATAGACCAGCAGCGGTTGTTCCGGCCACACCCACGACCATGCCCGCACCAGGCCCAGTGGCTGGGTGGTGGAGAGGCGGATGCGCGGGAGCTCCAGCCAGCCGCGGCGTTCGCTGGGAACCTGCAGCTCCACTTCACCGCGGCCGTGTGCAGGCAGCGAGGTCCAGGCTTCGCTGTCACCCACCTGCAGGTGCAGGCCGTGGCGTGCGCGCGGATCACGCAGTGACAGGTCCACGCGCAGGCGCAGTGGTTGCCCGGCAGGAACCGGCTCGGCGGAGATCGCGTCGATCTGTACGCCGGACAGCTGCAGGTGCGCGGCGATGGCGCTGGCGATCGCCGCTGCCGCCAGCAGCAGGGCCAGCAGCAACGCCGGGTTGTTGTTGTAGTTCAGTGCGCCCAGCAGCATCGCCGCCAGCAGCGCGGCGACGAACAGGCCGAAACGGGTGGGCAGCACGTAGATGCGATGGCGGTCCAGGCGCTGCGGCAGTGCTTCAGGCCTGCGCGGGCGTGCCAGCAGTTGCAGTCGTGCCCAGCGCGTGGCCACCCTCAATCCACCGCAACGGTCTGCAGGATGGCCCGTGCCAGTGCCGGCCCCGAGCTGGACTCGGCTTCGGCCACGAGGCGATGACCGGCCACCGCCACGAACAGGGTCTGCACGTCCTCGGGCACCACGTGGCCGCGGCCCAGCAGAAGTGCATGCGCCCTGGCCGCGCGCAGCAGCGCAAGGCCGGCACGCGGTGACAGGCCCACGCGCACGCCGGCGTGCTGGCGGCTGCGGGTCAGCAGGGCCTGCACGTAGTCGACCAGTGCATCGCTGGCATGGACCTGGCTGACGGCTTCACGCAGCGCGCGTACCTGGGTGTCATCCAGCTTCGGTACGGCACGTGCGATCAGGTCGCGGCGGTCTGTACCTCGCAGCAGTTCGCGTTCGGCCTGCGCACTGGGGTAGCCCATCGCCAGGCGCAGCAGGAAACGATCCAGCTGCGAATCCGGCAGCGGGAAGGTACCGGACAGATCCACCGGGTTCTGCGTGGCGATCACGAAGAACGGATCGGGCAGGGGATGGGTCTGCCCATCCAGGGTGACCTGCTGTTCGGCCATCGCCTCCAGCAGCGCGCTCTGCGTGCGTGGCGGCGCACGGTTGATCTCATCGGCCAGCAGCACGTGGGTGAACACCGGCCCCGGGTGGAACTGGAACTGGCGGCTGCCGGCCTCGTATACCGAAACGCCCAGTACATCGGCGGGCAGCAGGTCGGAGGTGAACTGCACGCGCTGGAAACTGAGGCCCAGGCTGCTGGCCAACGCATGCGCCAGCGTGGTCTTGCCCAGGCCGGGCAGATCCTCGATCAGCAGATGGCCACCGGAAAGCAGGGCGACGAAAGCCAGCCTGACTTCCGGCACCTTGCCCAGCACCAGTGCGTTTACCTGATCCTGTGCCTCCCGCAGGGCCTGGCGCAGTTGATCGGTTAGCATGCTGGGATTGGGGGACGAGGCTGGCATGATCGTCTCAGGTCTGGAATCCATTCGATTATCCATAGAGCAATGCAGGGCGAACAGCGCGCGCGGACAATATTTCTCTGGTTATGGACGCTGGTCACAGCGGCCAAGCTGGTAGTGGCTGCGCGGCTGCCACTGTTTGTTGACGAGGCGTTCTATTGGCAGGAAGGCCAGCATCTGGCCGCTGCGTATTCGGACCTTCCCGGACTGACCGCGTGGTTGGCGCGCCTGGGTGTGGAGATCGGTGGCCAGCATGTGCTCGCGTTGCGCCTGCCGTTCCTGGCCATCGGCGCGCTGCTGCCGTTGCTGGTGGTGCGCACGGCCACGCGCTGGTTCGGCAATGTGGCCGGTTGGCAAGCGGGCAGCCTCACGCTGTTGATGCCGTTGTCGGCGACGCTGGGCCTGCTGGCGGTGCCGGATGTGCCCATGGCACTGGCCGCGGTGATCTGCCTGCACGCCGGTGCGCGGCTGCTGCACAACGTTGATGCATCGTCGGCGATGAAGCTTGCGCTGGGCCTGTCGATCGGTGCGCTCAGTCACTACCGTTTCATCGGTGTCATCGGCGTTGGCTTCATCGCGTTGCTGGCGCTGCCGCAGGGGCGGCGCATGCTGGCCGATCCGCGCGTATGGGTCGCGCTGGCGGTGGGCGTGCTGGCGTGGCTGCCGTTGCTGGCATGGAACGCGGACAACCACGACGCCGGCCTGAAGTTCCAGGTGGTCGAGCGCCATCCCTGGACGTTCGAATGGAACGGGCTGTGGTTCCTGGTGATCCAGCCCATGCTGGTCACCCCGATCCTGTGCATGGCGATGTGGAAGGTGGCGCTGGCCGGTACCCGCAGGGGCGGCGGCACGCGCGTGCAGTGGCGCTACTTCGGCCTGGTCGGGGGCGTATCCACGCTGGGCATCTTCCTGCTGGGCTTCTTCACCGACGTCGAGCGGATCAGTTTCCATTGGCCGCTGCCGGGCTACCTGGCCCTGCTGGTGGCGGTGCCGGTGGTGCTCAACGGCTGGCCACGCTGGCTGCGGCGCACCGGCTGGTGGCTGGCGGGCGCAGGCATGGTGCTGGCGTTCGGCTATTACCTGATGGCCTCCACGCCTGCGTTGCGCGAGCAGCTGGCAGGCAGCAAGTACTACCCGCGCAATTTCGCTGGCTGGCAGCCGTTGGCGATGGCGGTGCGCGAAGAGTTGCAGCAGATGCCGGCGGGCACGCGGGTGCTGGCGGGGAACTTCAAGGTGGGGGCCGAGCTGGGCTTCCAGCTCGGCAATGGCGATATCGAAGTGCTGCCGCATCCGCTCAACGACAAGCATGGGCGCACCGCGCAGCTGGCGCAGTGGGAACTGCTGCATGAGGGCAAGCGCTCGACGCCGATGCTGCTGGTGCTTTCACCCAGTGACCAGCGTTATCGCGATCTGCTGGCGCGCTATCACGCCATCTGCGGACAGGTGGGGCCGCTGCCGGCGCCGCGTGTGGTCAGCAGTGACCATGGTTTCCAGCGTTTCCTGCTGTTCCGGCTGCCGGCGCGGCGCGCGCCGGGGGCGTGCGTGACTCCGGCAATGGCATGGCTGGATACCCCTTCCAACGGCGAAAAGGTGTCTGGCACGCTGGCGATCAAGGGATGGGCGTTCAAGGATGGTGTCGGCCTGGCACGGGTTGAGGTGCTGGTCGATGGCCGCTCGATGGGGGATGCGCGCTATGGCCGCGCATTCGACGTGCGCCAGACCTGGCCGGACAGCACCGATCCGCAGCATCCGGCGGTGGGCTTCGATGCTTCATTGGACACTAGCACGCTGGCGCCGGGACGGCATTGGCTGGGCCTGCGCCTGCACGGTCGCGATGGCAGCGTGGAGGAATGGCAGGAGCAGCCGTTCGAGGTTCGCGGGCGCTGAGGCGGAGCGCGGTCCAGGTGGTCGCGCGCCAGGTTGGTTGGGTGCTCCATGTTGGTAGAGTCGACTGTTAGTCGACTGCTCTTCCAGCCGCCGGCAGAACCCCGCGCTGCGCGCGATGGTCGACTGACAGTCGACGCTACCCGGCTCAGGTCCTACCCGGCCCATGTCCGGCCTGTTTCCGCGATCGGTGCCGGCAGTCAGTGTGTCGCCTTCAGGGCACCGCGAACCCTGCCTGGCGCAGCAACCCGCACAGCGCGATCAGCGGCAGGCCGATCAGCGCGGTCGGGTCGCGGTTGTCGATCGCTTCGAACAGGCTGATGCCCAGGCCCTCGCACTTGAAGCTGCCGGCGCAGTCCAGGGGCTGTTCGGTGGTCACGTAGCGTGCGATCTCCTCATGGCCCAGCGCGCGGAAACGGACCTCGGTCAGATCCACGGCACTGAATGATTCTCCGTCTCGCGTGAGACTGATGGCGGTATGGAAGCGTACTGTCTGCCCGGACATCGCCGCCAGCTGCGCGCAGGCCGCCCCGGCCGTGCCCGGTTTGCCCAGCGGCCGCCCGTTCAGGTCCGCCACCTGGTCCGAGCCGATCACCCAGGCGCCGGGGTGGCGGGCGGCGACTTCGGTTGCCTTGGCCGTGGCAAGGCGCGTTGCAAGGGCCAGCGGCGTCTCACCGTTCAAAGGGGTTTCATCCACCTCCGGGCGCGCGCAGTCGAAGGGCAGGCCCAGCCGCTGCAGCAACTCGCGGCGGTAGCGGGAGGTGGAGGCCAGGACCAGTGACATGCGAGAATACCGGGGCAGGGTGCGGCAGTCTGGCCTGTGCGCAGCGCCAGCAGCAAGTGCTGTATGGCGGGCATTTGACAGCAGCCCCCCCGATCCTTAGTATTCAGCGGCTTATGTCCGCGAACGTGCCCGAATCGCTGGATGCTTGGCGGATGGTCGTAGCGCGAAGGCGCTTCGACGGCCAGGTCTCCCTGGCTGAATTGACCCGCCTGCAGGGGCTGGTCGCAGATACCGACGGCGAGTGTTCCTACTCGCTTGAATTCGGTCGCGACGAAGTCCTGCGGGTATCCTATGTGGAACTGACCATCGACACCGCGTTGCCGCTGACCTGTCAGCGCAGCATGCAGCGATTCCTGTTGCCGGTGAAGGTGACCCAGAGGCTTGGCCTGATCCGCGACGAGGACGAGGAATCGTCCCTGCCGGAGGAGTACGAGGCGTTGCTGGTGCCGGAAGACGGCCAGCTGCGTCCGCTGGACCTGGTCGAAGACGAGTTGGTGCTGGCGGTGCCGGTGGTACCGCTGTCGCCCGACGGTGAAGCAGTCGACAAGGACTGGGCGCCGAGCGAAGAAGAAACAAAGAAGGCCAATCCGTTCGCGGCATTGGCGGCATTGAAGAAACAATAGCAGCCGGATTGTCGTCGGCGGCTGCGGCGAAAGCGAAAGTGTGCTGGGCGCTGGCGTCCTGCGCGACGATACGACGAAGCAAAACGAACCGAGTTTGGAGCAATCCCATGGCTGTGCAGAAATCCCGTGTTACCCCGTCCCGCCGCGGCCAGCGCCGTTCGCATGACGCCCTGAGCGCCAAGCAGCTGTCGACCGACCCGACCACCGGCGAAGTGCACCTGCGTCACCACATCACTGCCGACGGTTTCTACCGCGGCAAGAAGGTCATCCAGACCAAGACCTCGGCCGTCGAAGAAGATTGATGTGCCGGGAAGGCCGCTGCCCCCGGGCAGCGGCCTTTGCCTTCTTTCCCGGGCGTGCCGGTGATCGGCGGCCCGCGCAACAGGAAACATGATGAGCAAGCGGATCTATTCGAGGATCGCGGGCACCGGTAGCTATTTGCCGGAAAAAGTCCTGACCAACGCCGACCTGGAAAAAATGGTCGAAACCTCGGATGAGTGGATCCAGTCGCGCACCGGAATTCGTGAACGGCACATCGCGGCCGAAGGCGAAACCACCAGCGACCTCGGCTACCAGGCCGCGTTGCGCGCACTTGAAGCGGCCGGTATCGACGCTTCGCAGCTCGACATGATCGTGGTCGGTACGACCACGCCCGATCTCATTTTCCCCTCCACCGCGTGCCTGATCCAGGCCAAGCTCGGTGTTGCGGGGTGCCCTGCCTTTGACGTCAACGCCGCCTGCTCGGGCTTCGTGTTCGCGCTGGGCGTGGCCGACAAGTTCATCCGTTCCGGCGACTGCAGGCACGTGCTGGTGATCGGCACCGAAACGCTGACCCGCATGGTCGACTGGAACGATCGCACCACCTGCGTGCTGTTCGGCGATGGCGCCGGCGCCGTCGTGCTCAAGGCCGACGAGGAAACCGGCATCCTCAGTACCCACCTGCATGCCGACGGCAGCAAGAAGGAGCTGCTGTGGAACCCGGTGGGCGTCTCGACCGGCTTCAAGGACGGCGCCAACGGTGGTGGCACCATCAACATGAAGGGCAACGACGTGTTCAAGTACGCCGTCAAGGCGCTGGACTCGGTCGTGGACGAGACCCTGGCCGCCAATGGCCTGGACAAGTCCGACCTGGATTGGCTGATTCCGCACCAGGCCAACCTGCGCATCATCGAAGCCACCGCCAAGCGCCTGGACATGTCGATGGACCAGGTGGTGGTGACTGTCGACAAGCACGGCAACACCTCGTCCGGCTCGGTGCCGCTGGCGCTGGACGCCGCGGTGCGTTCGGGCCGCGTCGAGCGCGGCCAGCTGCTGCTGCTGGAAGCCTTCGGCGGCGGCTTCACGTGGGGTTCGGCCCTGCTGCGCTATTGATAGTGCAAGTTACGACAATGTGAAGTTTTGTCGTTACGGCCCCTCTGGGGCCGTAACGCGTTTAAAGGAGTACACGTCATGGTTGAGCCCATCGTCATCGAAGGGCAGCGCGCCTGGCTGAAGCAGTACGGCAAGGGAAGCCGCGCAGTGGCCCTGGGCCTGCTCAATTTCGTTGCCCGCCGTTTCCATCTGGACGCCCTGCGGCCACCGCCGCACCGTGGTGGTGATGCCGCGCGAGAAACCGAAGCCCGTCGCCTGGGAGAACTGCAGGCGCAGGGCGTGAACGTGCCCGACGTGCTGGGCAGCGGCCACGCCGCGCTGGTGATCGGTGACAACGGCAGCTCGTTCAATACCTGCCTGCGCCAGGCCGACGAGGCCGGCCGCGACCGGCTGGTGATGGCGGCCATGCAGGCCATCGCCGAAGCGCATGCGCGCGGCGCCTATTTCGGCCAGCCGCTGCCGCGCAACCTCACCTGGGATGGGCAGAAGGTGGGCTTCATCGACTTCGAGGAAGATCCGCTGGAAGTGATGGATCTGTCCGAAGCGCAGGCCCGCGACTGGCTGATGTTCGGTTACGGCGTGGCCAAGTACTACGCCGACCGCCCCGAGCAGCTGCAGGCGATGATGGCCGAGGCGATGGGCGAGGCCCAGGCGCCTGTGCGCGAACACGTGCACGCGGTCAGCGGCCGCCTGCGCAGCCTGGCCCGGGTCTGCATGAAGCTGGGCCGTTCAGCGCGCGCGCTGGCGCATTCGATCTTCATCGCCCATGGCGCCAGCACGGCGGGCGTACTGATGCTGGTGGGCCTGTGCGTGGACTTCCTCGCCGACGGCGACCTGGACGTGCTGCAGCTGTTCTGCTGATGGCAGGTTCGCGCTGCTGGCAGGTTGGTGCTGCGGTAGAGTCGACTGTCAGTCGACTTCCGCGCGCAGCGCGGGTTTTCAGCGGCTGATCGAAGGGCAGTCGACTGACAGTCGACTCTACCAGGGCGGGGCACCGCACCGGATGCCGGGTTGTCCCGCGGCCGCGCTCCATACGCCTGCATACGCGCACGTACAGACGACACAGCGGATTCGCCCTTATCATGGCCCGCTTCGATTGCAACAAGCGGATGACCGCGTGACCGTATCCACCCTCGCTTTTGTCTTCCCCGGCCAGGGCTCGCAGTCTGTGGGCATGGTGGCCGAGCTGGCCGAACTGCACCCGCAGGTGCGTGAAGCCTTCACCGAAGCATCCGATGGTGCCGGCGTCGACCTGTGGGCGCTGTCCCAGGGTGGCCCGGAGGAAATGCTCAACCGTACCGAATACACCCAGCCGGCCCTGCTGGCCGCGAGCATCGGCGTGTGGCGCGCCTGGAACGCCGTGGGCGGTCCGCGCCCGTCGGTGCTGGCCGGCCACAGCCTGGGCGAGTACACCGCCCTGGTCGCCGCTGGCGCGCTGAGCCTGCATGACGGTGCGCACCTGGTGCGCCTGCGCGGCCAGCTGATGCAGGAAGCCGCACCGGCCGGTGTCGGCGCCATGGCCGCCGTGCTCGGTGCTGAAGACCAGCTGGTGCTGGACGTCTGCGCCGAAGCCGCGGGCAGCCAGGTGGTGGTGCCGGCCAACTTCAATTCGCCGGGCCAGATCGTGATCGGCGGCGACGCAGATGCGGTTGACCGCGCGCTGGCGCTGCTGGCCGAGAAGGGCGTGCGCAAGGCCGTCAAGCTGGCCGTGAGCGTGCCCTCGCACACCCCGCTGATGCGCGAAGCCGCCAACCGCCTCGCCGAAGTGATGGCCGGCCTGAACTGGCACGCGCCGCAGCTGCCGGTGGTGCAGAACGTCGATGCCCAGGTCCATGACGGCATTGACGCGATCCGCACCGCACTGGTGCAGCAGTTGTACCAGCCGGTGCAGTGGACCGGTTGCGTGCAGGCGTTGGCCGCCCGTGGCATCACCCAGGTTGCCGAGTGCGGCCCGGGCAAGGTGCTGACTGGCCTGGTCAAGCGCATCGACAAGGCCATCGATGGCCGTTCACTGGCCACGCCGGGCGACTTCGAAGGCGCCCGCGAGGCATGGTCGGCCTGATACCCCCTGTTCTGCCGACCGTACCGGTGGCCGCTGCAAGCGGCACGGGTGCGGCGGCCGCCCCAGCCTGAGGAAAACATCATGAGCAAGCCCCTGCAGGGTGAAATCGCACTGGTCACCGGCGCCAGCCGTGGCATTGGTGCCGCCATCGCCGATCTTCTGGCCGCCCAGGGCGCCACCGTGATCGGTACCGCCACCACCGAATCCGGTGCCGCTGCGATCGGTGAACGCCTGGCCGCCCACGGTGGCCACGGCCGCGCACTGAACGTGACCGACGCTGCCGCGCTGGACGGCGTGCTGGACGGCATCGCCAAGGAATTCGGCCCGATCTCGATCCTGGTCAACAACGCCGGCATCACCCGCGACAATCTGCTGATGCGCATGAAGGATGAGGACTGGGCGTCGATCATCGACACCAACCTGACCAGCGTGTTCCGCACCAGCAAGGCGGTGATGCGCGGCATGATGAAGGCGCGCAAGGGCCGCATCATCAACATCGCATCGGTGGTGGGCGTGACCGGCAATGCCGGCCAGGCCAACTACGCGGCCGCCAAGGCCGGCATCATCGGCTTCAGCAAGTCGCTGGCCAAGGAAATCGGTTCGCGCGGTGTCACCGTCAATGTGGTCGCTCCTGGCTTCATCGACACCGACATGACCAAGGCGTTGCCGGAAGAAGCGCGTACCGCGCTGATCAACAGCATCGCCCTCGAACGCCTGGGTTCGCCGGAAGACATCGCCCATGCGGTGGCCTTCCTGGCCAGCCCGGCTGCCGGTTACATCACCGGCGAAACCCTCCATGTGAACGGCGGCATGTACATGCCGTAAGCAAGGGGCGCAGGGATTGCGCCGCAAGTGGTTGATCTGCTGAGGTTTTTGCTGCAATGCAAGGCCGCGCCGGTTTCCACTACACTATCCCACGGCCATCGCCTTTGATGGCGACCACTTTTGAACCACAACTCCATCTGGAGCGAGATCCCATGAGCACCATCGAAGAACGCGTCAAGAAAATCGTCGTCGAACAGCTTGGCGTCAAGGAAGAAGAAGTCACCAACAGCGCATCGTTCGTCGATGACCTGGGCGCTGACTCGCTGGACACCGTCGAGCTGGTGATGGCCCTGGAAGAAGAATTCGAGTGCGAGATCCCGGACGAAGAGGCCGAGAAGATCAGCACCGTGCAGGCCGCCATCGACTACGTCAAGGCCCACGTCAAGGCCTGATGTCAGACGGCAGTGCGCGCGGGTTGATCCTCGCCGCGCACCGCACCCCATGGGGCCGCTGTTGCGGCCCCGTGTGTTTGGGCATCACATCGAAGCAAACCGAGTTACCCGCAGAAATCATCCGGGTCAGGAGAAACAGCAATGAAGCGTCGCGTCGTCGTAACCGGCCTGGGTATCGTCTCGCCGTTGGGCAATGATCTGGCCAGCAGCTGGGAAGGCATCACCCATGGTCGTTCGGGCATCGGTCCGCTGACCAACGTTTCTGATGCCTACCTGGACCGGTTCACCACCAAGATTGCAGGTGAGGTCAAGGGATTCGACATCACCGCCGACAATGAACTGTTCGGCAAATTCCGGGTCAGCGGCAAGGATGCCAAGAAGATGGACCCGTTCATCCATTACGGCCTCGGTGCCTCGTTCATGGCCCTGCACGACTCGGGCCTGGAGATCACCGACGCCAATGCCGAGCGCATCGGCGCCATCGTCGGCGCCGGCATCGGCGGCCTGCTTGGCATCGAAGAGCAGACCATCGAGTTCCACGAGGGCAAGAAGATCTCGCCCTTCTACGTGCCCAAGACCATCATCAACATGCTGCCGGGCCAGCTGAGCATCATCACCGGCCTGAAGGGTCCGTCGTTCTCGGCGGTCTCGGCGTGCGCGACCTCGAACCATTCGATCGGTACCGCGATGCGCATGATCCAGTATGGCGATGCCGACGTGATGGTGGTCGGCGGTGCCGAGCGTGGCTCGTCGCCGACCGCGCTGGGCGGCTTTTGCGCGATGAAGGCCATGAGCACCCGCAACGATGCCCCGGAACAGGCCTCGCGCCCGTGGGACAAGGACCGTGACGGCTTCGTGCTGGGCGACGGCGCAGGCATCCTGATCCTGGAAGAGTACGAGCACGCCAAGGCACGTGGCGCGAAGATCTACTGCGAACTGGCCGGCTTCGGCGCCAGCTCCGACGCGTACCACATGACCGCGCCGAGCGAGAACGGCGAAGGCGCCGCGCGCTGCATGGTCATGGCCATGAAGGACGCTGGCGTGACCCCGGAGCAGGTGGGTTACCTCAACGCGCACGGCACCTCCACGCCGCTGGGCGACCTGGGCGAGACCATGGCGATGAAGACCGCCTTCGGCGACCACGCCTACAAGATGATGGTCAGCTCCACCAAGTCGATGACCGGCCACCTGCTGGGCGCTGCCGGCGGCGTGGAAGCGATCTTCTCGGTGATGGCGCTGCAGGACAACGTCATCCCGCCGACCATCAACCTGCAGCAGCCGGGCGAAGGCTGCGACCTGGACTACGTGCCCAACGAGGCACGCCAGGCCAAGGTGGACGTGGTGATGTCCAATGGCTTCGGCTTCGGCGGCACCAACGGCACGCTGATCTTCAAGCGCGTCTGACCGGTGCGGTAGGTTGTAGAGTCGACTGTTAGTCGACTGCCTTTCGATCCGCCGCGGTGATCGTTGATGGGAAAGCAGTCGACTGACGGTCGACTCTACCCATCGGCAATCCGACAAACGGATCAACGCCGTGCACCACGGAGCCGCCGCAAGGCGGCTTCCGTGCATCTGAACTCCCGAACTGGCTGCCATGACCCACGCACCGCTGATCCACCCGCTGCCGCACCCGATCGATCTGCTGGCCCTGCAGCAGCACGACCCGGCGCGCTTTCCGCTGCTGATGGAATCCACCGCCTCGGGTACCGCCCAGGGCCGCTGGAGCCTGCTGCTGGTCGCGCAGGGCGATGGCCTGCGGCTGGATGCCGACGGCCAGGTGCGCGACCAGCACGACCTGGTGCAGCCCGGCACGTTCCTGCAGGCACTGGATCGCGCCTGGCAGCATGAGCGCCTGCCGCATGACGGCAGCCACAGCCTGCCGTTCCGCGGCGGCTGGGCGTTGATGCTCGATTACGAAGTGGCCAGCCAGATCGAACCAGTGCTGCCAGCGCGTGCTCGCGGGGACGGTCGCCCGACCGCGCTGGCGCTGCGCTGCCCGGCGGCGGTGCTGCATGACCACCACAACGATGCCAGCTTCGTCATCGCCGAAGCCGGCGAGCAGGCGTTGCTGGATGCGCTGGTGGCGATGGCCTCGGCCGCGCTGCCCGAAGCCGGGCAGGGCTGGCGGCCACCGCAGGCGGTCGGCGAGGACGCGCCGCAGCGTTTCACCGATGGCGTGCGCCGGGTGATCGAGTACCTGCGTGCCGGCGACGTGTTCCAGGTGAACCTGTCGCGGCGCTGGAACGCGCAGTTCGCTGCGCCGGTCAGCCCGCAGGCGCTGTACGCACAGCTGCGTCGTGCCAACCCGGCGCCGTTTGCCGGCCTGTTCAGCGCGCACGGCCGCCATGTGGTCAGTTCCTCGCCGGAGCGGCTGGTGTCGGTGCACGCCGGCCATGCGCAGACCCGTCCGATTGCCGGTACCCGTCCACGCTTCGAAGGCGACGACGATGCCGCGCGCATCCAGGAACTGGTCGGCCACCCCAAGGAGCGCGCCGAGCACGTGATGCTGATCGACCTGGAGCGCAACGACCTGGGCCGCATCTGCCTGCCGGGCACCGTGGTGGTCGATGAGCTGATGACCGTGGAGAGCTACGCGCACGTGCACCACATCGTCAGCAACGTCAGCGGCCATCTGCGCCCGGAGGTCACGCCCGGCGAGGTGATCGCCGCCACGTTCCCGGGTGGCACCATCACCGGCTGCCCGAAGGTGCGCTGCATGCAGATCATCAGCGAGCTGGAGCAGGTGCCGCGCGGTGCCTATACCGGCGCGTTCGGCTGGCTGAACCGCGATGGCGACCTGGACCTGAACATCCTGATCCGTACCGCCGAAGTGGATGGCCACGAGGTGAGCTTCCGCACCGGCGCCGGCATCGTGGTCGATTCGGACCCGGACAAGGAGCTGGACGAGACCCGCGCCAAGGCTCGCGGCCTGCTGCGCGCACTGGGCCAGCAGGGGTAGTGCCGGCCTCTGGCCGGCAACCTCATTCATCCACGATCCACGCGATTGCCGGCCAGAGGCCGGCAC
>NZ_JAPTFQ010000034.1:0-48506 GCF_030985535.1 Stenotrophomonas sp. Sm2128 | reverse complement strand
CCCCCCCCCCCCCCCCCCCCCCCCGCCCCCCCCCCCCCCCGACCCCACTACCGAACAGGAGCCCGAGTAATGCGCCACCTGGCCCTGCCCTTCTTCTGCGCCGTCGTCGTCGGCCTGCTCCTCGCACTGCTCCCTTGGGCACTGCACAACCAGGTCGACGCCGTCGCCCTCGCCTGCGCCATCGGCGCCGTGTTCTTCGCATGGCGCGGCTGGGAAGACCTCCAGACCACCTGGCCAGCCTTCAAGGCCGAAATGCAGCGACGCACCGCCGAGCGGCGGCGCGCGCCGCTGGCCGCTGACGACACCCACTGAGCAACCGCCCGCCTGGGTGTCCAGGCTCCGCGCCGGCCGGACTTCCACTCGCCGGTAACCCATTCAACATCGAGATCCGCCATGACCGATTCAGTCGTTGTCGATTTCCAGCACGAGCCCAAGTTTGCCAAGAAGGAAAACGGAGAGCTGCCGCGCATCGAGCAGATCCGCGAGCAGGTAGCCGGGTTCGTCGAAGGCTACGCCACCGCAAAGGGCCAGCAGCCACCGCGCATCGTTCTGCAGGCTTCCGACCTGAAGCCCTGCGTGCGCCGGATCCTCGCGCGCATGCAGAAGCCGCATCGCGATGAAGCCAAGGCGGCATGGATGCGGGCGCGCAAGGCTGGCTCGAAGCAGCCGTGGCGCGAAGCGAAGCCCGAGCCGATCCCCGGCGCCACCCTCACCTGGTGCGGGATCCCCATCGAAGGCATGGGCTACAGCCGTCACCGCGCCGTCGACAAGCACTGATCCATGGCCAAGCCGGTCCAGATGGACATTTTCGATGACGACCCAGCGCGCGAGGCAGCCGCCTGGACCGTGCAGGCGGAAGAGTCGCTGAAGCACTTCCAGTTCCCCGAATCGATCCGTCTGGAACGGCACGCCTACTACCTCGGCGTGGCCGAACAACTTGAAGCCAGGGCGCGCGGCGCGCGCTCCACCAACAGCAAGGACTTGCAGGCATGAGCAACAACGACACGACCCATCTTCCGCAGACCAAGGCGCGGCTGCTCGTGAACCAGCACGGCCTGATCAGCGGTGTCCGCTTCACCAGCAACACCCCCGACGTGGTGTTTGGGGAACCCGAGGTGGTTCGAATCAAGCCCAGCGGCGAGGTTGTGATCGCGGAGGGCGCGAATCTGGACGATGCAGCGCGCGCCTTCTGGAATGCCATCACCGAATGGCGCGGTGACGGTTCTCGCCCCACCCTGGCGGACGTGCGGCCCGGTGGGAGGGTGAGGCTGGGGGATCAGGCCGAGCTGGATCGGCTTGAATTTCAGGCGTGGGCGCGATGGTTCGTTGCGCCGGTCGAGCGCGATGAAGCTGGCGACTACGTGAGCGACTTCACGCGCGGCTTGTGGTGCGCATGGCAAGCCGCCCTCTCCGCCCAGCCCTCCCCTGGTGGTCAGGGAGATGCTGCGGACCTGAGCGCCCTTGCCGCCAGCATTGGCGAGGTCGCGCACCGCCTCAGCACCTACATGCCGCACCTGTCGGAATGGGCAGATCGGGCACGAGACTGCAAGAAGGCTGCTGAGGTTCTGTCCGCCCTCGCCGCCCGCCAGCCGGTGGGGGAGCCGGTGGCCTTCCAACTCGCTGGATCGGAACCGCTGTGGTGCCTGCATGTTCTCGGAATGGATGACGTGCACCCGGCTCCGAGCAAGGCACATGCCGAGAAAGCTGCTGCGTGGCACAACGAGCAGTTCAAGGACCAAGCTGAGCGCCTCGGTATCAGTATTGAGGCCAAAGTGGTGCCCTGGCCGCATAGCGCTGAATCCCACGCTGCCGGCGTGGCCGAATTCATCCCGCAATGGCTGATCCCGCAATGGCAGTTGGACGCGCTGGAAGCAAACGCCGCCCAGCCCGCGCAGGCAGTGGACCTGGGGCTGTTCCGCGAGGCGGTTGCATACGCCGCTCGTTCGGCCGACTTTGCCACTCACGTGGAAATCGGGAGCAAGCTGCGCGAACTGCTGGCCCTGATCGACAGCAAGGCGGTGGGCAATGGCTGACCAGACGACCGCCGGCGATTTGCCGGAAGCCGAGCTGCACATCCTCCGCCACGCCCTGGGCGTCGGCGAGCACGGCTGGGAGCGCAGCTACCGCAATCACTTCGTCACCGGCCCAGGCGGCGCCGACCACCAGCACTGCATGGCGCTGGTCGCGCGCGGGTTCATGGTCCAGCGCGCGGGGAACGCGATCACCGGCGGCAGCGACCTGTTCAACGTCACCCAGGCCGGCCGAGCCGCAGTGCAGGAACGCACGCCACCGCTGCCGAAACTGACCAGGTCGCAGCAGCGCTACCAGCAGTTCCTGCGCTACGACGGTGGCGTGACGTTCGGCGAATATCTGAGGGGCTGGCGATGAAAGCGATTAGCACCGACTCGGCGACGCCCATGGCTGACCAGCTGCTCACCACGGCTTCTACCAGCGCGCCTTCAGCGCTTAGTGGTAAGGCCCGCCACGTGGCGCTCAACCGCAGCCATGCCGAGCTGCATAGCGTCGCCCTTGCTCCTGATCACGCCCTCGGATCGCAACTCGACAGCGATGCCGTCGACTTCGGCTGTGTACGAGAAAACCTGATCCACGCTGCTCGTGATGGTCAGCACGAAATGGTAGCCATCGTGGAAACCGCGCAGGGTTCGATGAAAGCCACGAGTGGTCATGGGCCGGGCGCGGTAGAGGACGTGGTGCACTGTACAGCTGAATGCGGCACGTCGTCAGCATCGAGTGTGGCGGCTGACCAGTTGCTCACTGCTGCAATGGACCGAGCCGAGCCGATCCAGTCCGCCTACTCCGATGGCCCCGTGTGGAATGCCTTCGGCCTGACCCGTGCCGCATACCTGGTCGTTCCTCGGCGAACGCTTCAGTCCATGCCACTGGAGTGGCAGGAGCGCTTCGTCGCGCTGATGGACGAAGCCCACGCCCACCTGCCCGCCGAGGCTTTCCCCGACTACACCGTGCAGCGCCAAGAGCGCGGCCGATTCATTACCGACCCGCTCCGTGACTACCGCCACACCGGGCCGATTCCACCCAAGGAAAGCCGCGATGAGCCCTGATCAGCTCCGAGCCTTTGCCCGCTCGATCCTCGATCGCAAGCTCCGCGCCGGCTGGCGACGGGAGCAAATCCTGCGCATCGAGTACGAGGGGTTCACGGGACCGGCGCACGCCGGCTACCTGATCTCCGCCGGGAAGATCTCAGTGTGCCAGGAAAACCAGTACCTGATCCGCCACACGGACGCATGGGCGGTGACGTTCCGCATGGCCGACCTGCTGCGTGATGAACCAGCACCACCGCCAGCCGCGCCGGCCCAACTGGACCTGTTCGCATGACCAGCATCGTCCGCAACAACCTGCTGACACGTCAGGGATACACCCCGTACTGCGGCGAAGTTCACTGCACCGCTGGCATGCCCCGCACCACCTGGGACGGCGAGCAGTTCCGCTGCCGATGCGGCTGGCGGTCCAGCTTTCCTGCCGATTTCATCGCCGATTACAAAGCAGCCTGGCCGCAGCTGCGCGCTGCGCTGGCCACGAACTGAAGGATTAGAGCATGACCGCACCACTGCCCATTTCCCCGGCCACGGCTGTCGAGGCCACCAAGGCATCGTCGCCTGTCGCCGCAGTTGTCTCTGCCATGCGGCGTGTCGATCCAGCCACCGCTGTTGACGGCCGGGAGGTGCGCGCTTGGGCTGACACCCTGCTGAAAGCGCTCTACACCGCTCAGCCAGTGCGCTGGGAGTACCGCAACAAGGACGATCACCGGCCTGGCTGCTGGATGCAGGCCGACGCAGGGCACGTCTACGCCGCCCATCAACGTGGGCTCGTTGTCCGCGCACTCTTCGAGACACCGCGCGTAATCCAGCCCGAGAAGGTCCACGACTTCCAGCGAAACGAGTGCACGCGCTGCGGCATGAGCCAGGACTGGGCAGGCCCGGATTGCTTCCCGCCGGACAAGAAGGTCGATCCGCGCACCCTGCTCCCGTTCGACCCGTCCTGGCTGGTCCAGCCACTGCAGTGGCTCAGGGACGCGCCGGCCAACCTCAACTCCTACGACCGCCGCCACCGTGCAGCGCAAGCCGCCTTCCTCCTGGAAAAGCTCCAGGCCCACATCGAGGAGTGCAACAAGCCATGACCCAGGAACATATCAGCCACCCGGAAGGGTTGCCGAACTGCGCCGCCGGCCACCGCGCGCGCCACATCCACGACAAGCGGTGCGCCTCCGCCGGCGGTGGCCACCTGGTCGAGTGCGCCTGCAGGTCGACTAGCAAGCATGCCGATCCCGACAAGGCCATCGAGGCGTGGCGCCGACTGAACCGTCCGGCGCGCAGCGCGCGCAGGGCGGAGCCGAAACTGCCAGAGAACGTGCTGCAGCTGCCGCTCCTGGCCTCGCATCGGGAGGTGCGCCGTGTCGGCGGCTGACAAGATCATGCGTCCTGGCGCACACGGCGATGTGGCCGATCTGACCGGGGCGCACACAAAGCGCAGGCAGATCCAGAACCTCGCTCGCAACGGCATCCCGCATACGATCAACGCTGCGGGCTGGCCGGTCGTGATGTGGGCGGCCGTTGATGGGTCAGCGAAGAAGCCGCCAGAGGTCGAGGGCGGTTGGACGAGCAACGCACTGAGGTCGGCGGCGTAATGGGAAGACGCTCAAAGGATCCGGGTTCGATACCCCACTTGCGTCCGCGAAAGCGGGGGAAGACCGTCTATTACTTCTTCGACCACGGCGGCAAGCCGAGGCGCGAAACTCCGCTGGGTAAAAGCTACCCGGAGGCGGTTCGGAAGTGGGCGGAGTTGGTGGCGACCGAGGCCCAGGTGCCGGAGATCGTGACCTTCAAGGATGCAGCCACGCGTTACGCGCAGCTGGTCATCCCGAAGAAGCGGGCATCGACGGCGAAGGTCAACCTGGCCGAGCTGGCCAAGCTGGAGGAATTCTTCTGCAATCCGCCTGCCCCGCTGGCCAAGATTAGGCCGCTGCACGTTCGCCAGTACATGGACTGGCGAACGAAGCACGGAACGGTGGCCACGGTCAGCGCAAACCGCGAAAAGGCTCTGCTGAGCCACATGTGGAACAAGTGTAGGGAATGGGGCTTCACCGACGCGGAGAACCCTTGCAAGGGCGTGCGAGGTTACGGTGAAGTGGGCCGCGATGTGTACGTGGAAGACGACGTGTACCGGGCAGTGTGGGATGCAGCAGATCAACCGCTGCGTGATGCATTGGATCTGGCCTATCTGACTGGCCAGCGGCCGTCCGATGCGCTCAGCATGGACCAGCGTGACGTGCGCGATGGGTTCCTGCACATCAGCCAGAGCAAGACCAAGCACAAGCTGCGCATTGCCATCGAAGGTGAGCTGGCAGCGCTTCTGGCGCGGTTTGCCGCCAGGACGTTCAAGCGCCGCGGCAAGCACACGGGAGCCGTCATCGTGCACACCGCGCTGCTACTGGATGAGCATGGCCAGCCCTTGAGCAAGGGGCAGCTACGGAGCAGGTTCGATGCAGCGCGCGCCCGCGCTGGCGTCGAAAAGTCGGCCTTCCAGTTCCGCGATCTGCGAGCCAAGGCCGGCACCGACAAGGCCGATGCATCCGCAGATATTCGCCAGGCGCAGCGCCAGCTCGGTCACTCGTCGGTGGTAATGACCGAGACCTACACACGAAAGCGCAAGGGCGACCGCGTAACCCCGACGAAGTAGTTTTGCGGAAAAGATGGGCGATTGCGGAAAAACAAAAAGGGCTCCGGATCGCTCTGAAACCCTTATGTAGCAATGGTGGGCCGTGAAGGATTCGAACCTTCGACCAAAAGATTAAAAGTCTTCTGCTCTACCGACTGAGCTAACGGCCCATTGCACTGCCCCAGCCTTTCGGCGGGGTGGGCATTCTACCCTACTTTGCCGGGCCGGGTGAAACCCTGGTGCGTCGAGGTTGCCGGCCAGCGGCCGGCACTACCCGATCTGGTGAGCCCGCTTAAACCTTCTGGGCCTCACGCGCATCCCAGCTGTGATTCCTGCCCGGAGCCACGGATGCGCCTGCCCTTCTGCCTCATTGCCGCCCTGTTGCTGCCCTGTGCGGCACTGGCCGCCCCATCCCAGGTCGTCACCGACGACATCGGCCGCTTCTGGGCCACTTATGACGCTGTGCGCGCCGAGCCCGACGTTGAACGCCAGGTCGCACTGGTGCAGGAGCGCTACATCGATCCAGGCAGCCCCGGCCTGCATGCGCTGATGCAGGTCCGTAACTACACCGCCCGCGAATACGCCGAGGCCATGCGTGCGTGGCCGCGCTTCTGGACGTCGGTACGCCCATTGACCGCCAACGCGCAGCAGGCCAGCGCCACACTGGAACGGGACCTGGCCGCCTTCCGCACGCTCTACCCCGCCCTGCGCCCGGCCACCATCACCTATGCCGTGGGCGTGCTGCGTACTGGCGGGACCACGCTGGGTGACAAGGTACTGATCGGTGCGGAGATGGCGCTGGGCGATGAACGCGTGGACGTGAGCGAGCTGCCGGAGCCGATGCGCAGCCGCCTGCGGATCTTCTACGACAGCCGTCCGGGGGCGAACAACGCGCAGAACAACCTGCACGAGTACGTGCATACCCAGCAGCGCGAGACTACCGGCAGCCTGGCGCAGTACGCGGTGCGCGAAGGCGTGGCGGAGTATGTGGCCGAACGGCTGAGCGGGCGTCGGCCGGCGTTGCCGCTGTACAGCTACGGGCCCGCGCACGAAGCGGAAATCCGCGCGCGTTTCGTCGCTGAAATGTGCGGCGGGGATCTGGACAACTGGCTGTACAACAGCGCCGGTAATCCGTTCGGGGTGGGTGATGTGGGGTACTACGCCGGCTACCGCATCGCGCAGGAGTACATGCGCCAGCAGACCGATGAGAGGGCCGGCATCGCGCGGATGATCGAGCTGGACTATGCCGATGCGGGGGCGGTGCGGGCGTTTATTGAAGCATCGGGGTGGTTGCGGCAACGGTAGCGCCGGGCCGTGTCTGGCGGACAGTGCCAACCAAGGTTGGCACCCACCAGAGTCAGACCTGCCCGGCGAGTCAGCCAGTGCGAACCAACGGTTCGCACCCACCGAGGGAGCGATTCGCACCCACCATCTGGGAATTCACACCCATCAGGGAAGCCGGCCAGCGGCCGGCACTACCAGGGGCGGTCAGGCGTACAGCGTCGGGTCGGGCACGCCGGCTTCGGCGAAGCCCTGCGCGCGCAGGCGGCAGGCGTCACAGTGGCCGCAGGCGGCGCCGTTGGCGTCGGCGTTGTAACAGGACACGGTCAGGCCGAAGTCCACGCCCAGGCGCACGCCTTCGCTGACGATCTGGCCCTTGCTGAGGAACTGCAGCGGCGCGTGTACCTTGATGCCCGCACCTTCCACGCCCGACTTGGTGGCCAGGTTGGCCAGCGCTTGGAACGCGGCCACGAACTCGGGGCGGCAGTCCGGATAGCCGGAATAATCCACCGCGTTGACGCCGCAGAAAATGTCGTTGGCGCCGAGCACTTCGGCCCAGCCGAGGGCCAGCGACAGCATGATGGTGTTGCGCGCCGGTACGTAGGTGACCGGAATGCCGGCACCGCCGGCCTCGGGCACGTCGATGTCATCGGTGAGCGCCGAGCCACCGATGCTGCGCAGGTCCACGTCCACGGTCTTGTGCGCGACCACGCCCTGGGCCTTGGCCACGCGGGCGGCGGCATCCAGTTCGGAGGTATGGCGCTGGCCATAGCGCACGCTCAGGGCATGCACGGCAAAGCCCTGTTCCTGGGCCATGGCGATGACGGCGGCTGAATCCATGCCGCCGGAGAGAAGCACGACTGCCTTCTTCATGGGTAAAACATCCGGTTGGGAGGGGAAAGCCAGCACGCTGTCCCGCGCCGGAGCTACATCAGGGAACGCCGCGCGGGCTCATCGGCCCGGCTCGTCGTTCCACAGGATTTTATGCAACTGCATCTGGAAGCGCACCGGCAGGCGGTCTTCGACGATCCAGTCGGCCAGCTGGCGCGCGGTGACCTCGCCCTTGCTGGGCGAGAAGAACACGGTGCAGCGCTTCACCAGCTCGTGCTCGGCGACCAGGGCCTTGGCCCAGTCGTAGTCCCCGCGGCTGCAGATGACGAACTTGATCTGGTCGCGTGCGGTCAGCAGCGGCAGGTTTTCCCAGCGGTTGCGCGCCACTTCGGCCGACCCCGGGGTCTTGATGTCGACCACGCGCGATACACGCGGGTCCACCGCGCTGACGTCCAGCGCGCCGGAGGTTTCCAGCGAGACGTCCATGCCGGCGTCGCACAGCTTCTGCAGCAGCACCAGGCAGCGCTTCTGCGCCAGCGGCTCGCCGCCGGTCACGCAGACGTGGCGCACGCCCTGGGCCAGCACCTCGGCCACGATGTCGTCGATGTCCCACCAGGTGCCGCCATGGAAGGCATAGGCCGTATCGCAGTACTGGCAGCGCAGCGGGCAGCCGGTCAGGCGCACGAACACGGTCGGCCAGCCGGCGGTATCGGCTTCGCCCTGCAGCGAGGTGAAGATCTCGGTGATCTTCAGGCGCGGCAGCGGCGACTGCACGATGTCGCTGGGGGTAGCGACGGCGTTGGACGGGGTAACGGCGGTCATGGCAAACAATTCTTCATGGGACGGGCGACCGATTTATCGGCGCCGGAAACGAAAGCAGCCGAGCATGGGCTCGGCTCTACAGGAGGCTGCCGGAAATCAGCCCGGCGCCAGGGTACGCATTGTACGCCCGGTCAGCGGATCAACGGATCTGCTTGCCGAGGCGGATGGACTGCAGCCGATCCTGGGCGGTGCGCGCGGCGTCCGAGCCCGGGTACTGCGCCACGACGCTCTCCAGCGTCTGCTGGGCCTGGTCGACCTTGCCCTCGCCATACTGCGAGAGGCCAACCTTGAGCAGGCCGCCAGCGGCCTTGTCGTGGGTCGGATAGCGCGCGAGCAGTTCACGGAACTGGGTCTCGGCCATCGGGAAATTGCGGGTGGCGTAGTAGCTCTCGCCCAGCCAGTACAGCGCGTTCGGCGCGTAGACGCCGTTCGGGTACAGCTGCAGGAAGCTCAGGAACAGCTGCGCCGAATCATCGTACTTGCCGGCCTTCAGCGAATCGAAGGCGACGTTGTAGGAGGTGCGCTCGTCGCCGGTGGCGGCAAGGCTGCCGGCATCACCATGGACGGAAGGCGGCCGCTCGGAAGTGGCCGCCGCTGCGGGTTTTGCCGGGGCCGGTGCGGCCTTCGGCGCGCTCGCCGGAACGGGCGGCAGGGCCGGGGCGGCATTGCCCCCTTCCAACCGGTTCAGGCGGCTGTCCAGATCCAGGTACTGGTCCTGGGCGGACTGCTTGAGCTGGGCGTTGTCGTGCTGCAACTGCTCGATCGAGGCCTGCAGGCTGGTGACCTGCTGCCGCAGCTGGTTGATCTGGTTCAACAGGTCCTGGTTGGCACTGTTGTTGTACATCTGCTGCTCGAGCGCGCCGACACGGTCAGCCAGGCTCTGTCGCTGTGCATGCGCCGGTGCGGCAGCCACGAGGGCTGCCGCAACGACCAGCATCAGTTTGATGCCAATGCGCATGGATTACTGCGCGGTGTAGACGATTTCGACGCGACGGTTCTGCGACCAGCAGGACTCGTTCGACTCGGTGCAGACCGGACGCTCTTCACCGTAGGAAACGACGGTCAGCTGCGAAGCCGAGCCACCGTTGGCCTGCAGGGCCGAGTTGACGCCGTTGCCACGACGCTCACCCAGGGCCTGGTTGTACGCGCGCGAACCGCGCTCGTCGGTGTGGCCCTGCAGGGTGATGCGCGAGGACGGACGGTCACGCAGGTACTTGGCGTGGCACGCCATGATGGCCTGGAATTCCGGCTTCACGTCTTCCTTGTCCAGGTCGAAGTAGACAACGCGCTGGCGCAGGCAAGCGTCGGTATCCAGGTCGCCCGGGCCGTACAGGCCCGAGGTCGACGGACCGGTCGGGGTGGTGGTCGAGGTGCCGGTGTCGACCGGGGCTGCCGGCTCTTCCTTCACCTTCTTCGAGCAACCGGCCAGGACGGCCACAGACAGCAGGGAAACAAGCAGAACGCGGGTGGACTTGTTCATGGCGATACCTTTGTGGCTCCTAGGCCGATGAGGGGTTCAAGACAACGAAAATATTAACACTCTTTTAGCGCTGGGTACGGTATGGGGACCATGCCGGCTCGCGCACATCACCATCGGCCAGGACCAGGCGCTGGCGAACCCGCGCATCGGCCGAGACGGCATACAACACACCACGGCCACCTTCGCGGGCGGCGTACAACACCATGCTCGCGTTGGGCGCAAAGCTCGGCGATTCATCCAGCGAGCCCGGGGACAGCGTGCTCCAGCGCGGCGAACCCAGCGAGCTGTCCATCACCGCGATCTTGTAGCTGTTGCCCGAGCCCTGGGCGACGGCGATCTTCTTGCCGTCGTAGGACACCGAGGGCTTGGCATTGTAGTTGCCCTGGAAGGTCACGCGCTCGGCGCTGCCGCCGCCCGCGCCGACCTTGTAGACCTGCGGACGGCCGCCGCGGTCGGAGGTGAAGTACACCGCGCTGCCGTCCGGCGCCCAGGTCGGCTCGGTATCGATGGCGAAGTGGTTGGTCAGCTGGGTCAGCTGCTTGCTGCCCAGGTCCATCACGTAGATTTCCGGGTTGCCCGAACGCGACAGGGTCAGGGCCAGCTTGCGGCCGTCCGGCGAGAACGCCGGGGCGCTGTTGATGCCGCGGAAGCTGGTGACGAGCTCACGCGCGCCGGTACCGATGTTCTGGATGTAGATGGCCGAATTGCCACGCTCGAAGCTGACGTAGGCCAGCTTGCTGCCATCCGGGCTCCACGACGGCGACAGCAGCGGCTCGGCCGAACGCACGATGGTCTGCGGATTGAAGCCATCGGAGTCGGCCACCATCAGCGCGTAGCGCATGGCGTCGCCCTTGCCGCTGGCGGTCACGTAGGCGATGCGGGTCCAGAAGGCGCCGCGCACACCGGTGATCTTTTCGTAGATGGCGTCGGCCATCTGGTGGGCAACGTCGCGCATGGCGTTGCCACGGGCGGTCATCGCCAGGCCCAGCAGGCGCTCGCCCTTGGGTACGTCGAACAGTTCGTACTCGACGCGGTAGGCGCCGGCACCGGCGTCGAGCACGCGGCCGACCACGATGTAGTTCTGCTTCAGCGCGCGCCAGGTGGCGAACTGGATGTCGCCGCCGCGCACCGGCTTCTCGACGATCTGCGCTTCGGGCAGCGTACGGAACTGGCCCGAACGCTCCAGGTCGGCACGGACCACGCCGGCGACGTCGGTCTGCGGTGCAGCCGCCGACCCCTGGTAAGGCATCGGCACGATGGTGATCGGCAGCGCGGAAGCATTGCCGCCGATGATGTCGATATCCAGCCCCTTCTGCTGCGCGACGGCAGCAAAGGGCAGCAACAGGGCCGCAAACACGGCAAGCCAGCGAGGCATCTTTTTCATGGAGCGCTCAATAGGGGGAAACCGGAACGAGGGATAACAAAGCGGCAGTGAACCGCTTCGCAATCATGAACCAAGGGTACGTGAATTCCGGGTCAGTTCCAGCCCGTCCTCTCACGCACCGTTAACGTCGTGGCTAACATCGCGCCCGTCTGCCCCGTCACGCCGCCCTGCGGGGCGGTGTCCGACAGCAGCCCAAAGCCTGCCCGGTCGAGACCTGGCCTGCCAGAGGCAAGCGCGACATCCGTGGACGCGGGCAGCGGAGAGCCACCCTGCCCTGCCCGCCTCAGCGATCCTGGGCGGTGAAGGTGAAGTTGAGCGTGCGTGCGAACACCGACTCGAAGCCGCGGTAGGGCAGCGGCTGCGCGTTGAGCACGGCGGCCTCGATCGAACGCTTGCCGGCCTCGTCGTACGGGCAGTTCGGGCTGACCTTGGCCTGCATCACCGTGCCACCCGGAATCTGGGTGATGGTGATCTGGCAGCGCTGGCCCAACGGCACCGTATCCGGGCGCACCCACTGCGACAGCACCTTGGCCTGGATGGCGGCTGCGTACTTGGCCGAAAGGTCGTCGCTGTTGCCACCGCCACCGGCGGCCGGCTGCGAGGCACCACTGGAACCGGCAGCGGCACTGCCGGCGGCATTGCGCGCGGCGGCCACCTGGCGCAGCTTCTGCTCGGCCAGCTTGGCTTCCTTCTCGGCCTGCTCGCGGCGGGCACGGATCTCGGCGATCTTCTTCTGCTTCTCGGCCTCGGCCTTGTCAGCGGCCGCGCGCTCCTGCTCGGCCTGCTTCTTCTTCTCGTCCGCTTCCTGCTGCTTGGCCAGGCGCAGCTTCTGCTCGGCTTCTTCCTGGCGCTTGCGTTCGGTCAGGTCGATCTGTTCCTGGCGGCGCTTGGCTTCCTGTTCCTGCTTGGCCTTCTCCTGGGAGATGGCCAGCGCACTCACCGCTTCCTGATCCTTGGTATCCGGCTGCGCGACACGCTCCTGCGCCTGTTGCTGCTGCGGCGTGGGGGCGTCCTGCGGGCGCGGTTCCGGGATCGGCTGCGGCGGCGGAATGGTGTCTTCCGGCACCGGGATGGGCTCGGCCACCGGCGGCGGCAGGTCTTCCAGCTTTTCCGACTGGCGCAGGGCCTGGCGCGCAGCGGAGGCCTCCGACGCAGACAGCGCCAGGCTGGCCTCGACCGACGGATCGCCGGCGGCGGCGTCGGTGTTGCGCTCGGGCGACCAGAACCAGGCCACGATGAAGACCAGCGCGACCAGCAGGTGCACCAGCAACGCCAATGCCAGGGGCAGGCCCCAGCCGGGTTCGCGCTGATGCGGGGGTGGCAGGGCGTCAGCGTGCATCGGTGGCCAGGCCTACCTTGTCTACCTTGGCGCGCTTGATCACATCCATCGCGGCAATGACCTTTTCATAGGCCACGGCACGGTCGGCGGCGACGATCACGCGCACGCCCTTGTCCTGGGCGGCGATGCCGGCCAGGCGGCCTTCCAGTTCCTCGGCCGACACGGCGGTCGGTTCCTTGGCATCGGGCAGCTTCAGGCTGAGCTGGCCGTCCTGGCGCACCGAGACGATCACCGGGTCCTGCTTGCTCTCCAGCGCCTTGGCGTTGGACTGCGGCAGGTCGACGTCGAAGCTCAGGGTGAGCAGCGGCGCGGTGACCATGAAGATGATCAGCAGCACCAGCATGACGTCGATGTAGGGAACGACGTTGATTTCCGATTTCAGCTTGCGGCGCTTGCGGCGACCGATGGCAGCGGACATGGCTTGGACTCCCGGGTCAGGCGCTTACTCGTCGCCAGCGCTCTGGCGCTGCAGGATGGAGCTGAACTCTTCGGCAAAGGTCTCGAACCGCACCGACATGCGCTCAACGCGCGTGGTGAAGCGGTTGTAGGCCCACACCGCCGGGATCGCCACGAACAGGCCGATGGCGGTAGCGAACAGTGCCTCGGAGATGCCCGGCGCGACGGCGGCGATGCCGGCCTGCGCACCACTGCTGATCATGTCGTGCATGGTCACCATGATGCCGAACACGGTGCCGACCAGGCCCACGTACGGCGCGGTCGAACCGATGTTGGCCAGCAGTTCCAGGTTGCGCTCGAGCTGGTCCACTTCGCGGGTATAGGTGGTGCGCATCGCGCGCTGCGCGCCTTCCAGCTGTGCGCGGCCATCCAGGCGGCGCTTGTCACGCAGGCGGGTGTATTCGCGGAACCCTGCTTCGAAGATGGCTTCCAGGCCGGTCACGCTGCGGCTGCGGTCGGTGGCCGCGCTGTACAGCTTGCCCAGGTCCGCGCCGGACCAGAAGCGGTTCTCGAACTCGTCGGCTTCGCGGGTGGCCTGCTTGAACACGCGGGCCTTGCGGAAAATGATCACCCAGCTGACGAACGAGCCGACCAGCAGCAGCAGCACGATGATCTTCACCGGCAGGCTGGCCTTGGCCATCAGTTCGAGGTAGTTGATGCCGCCGCCGGTGGTGGCCTGGGCAAGGGTCTGTGTCGCGGCGTTGCTGACGTCGGCCGGCAGTGCCTCGGTGACCGTGGCCTGCAGGGCCAGGAGCGTTGCGATCATCCGTTGTTCCTCAGTGTTCGGATTCGGGGTGGAGGTGGGGTTGCAGCACGGCAAGGACGGCCTCGTCCATGCCACGCGGGCGGAAACTGGCCGCGTCCAGTGCGGCGATGCGGACCTGGGCCGACAGCAGCAATTCGCCGTCGCGCAGGATCTGCTGGTCGAAGACCATGCTGGCCTTCTTCAGCTGGACCAGGCGGGCGCTCACCTGCAGGGTGTCATCCAGCCGTGCCGGCCTGATGAAATCCATCTGCATCGAGCGCACCGCGAAGACCATCCCGTGCTCGGCGCGCATGCGCTCCTGGCCGTAGCCCAGCGCACGCATCCATTCGGTCCGGGCCCGTTCCATGAAGGCCACGTAGCGGGCGTGGTAGACCACGCCGCCAGCGTCGGTATCTTCCCAGTAAATGCGTGTCGGCCAACTGAATAGTGGCTCAACCGACATCGGGAACCTCCGCGAACAGGTCCTGCGGCGGGTTCTTCGGCTTCAGACCCATGTGCCGGTAGGCCTTGTGGGTGGCCATGCGGCCACGCGCGGTACGCACCAGGAAGCCCTGCTGGATCAGGTACGGCTCGACCACGTCTTCCAGCGTGCCACGCTCTTCGGACAGCGCCGCGGCCAGCGATTCGATGCCGACCGGGCCACCATCGAAGTAGTCGACCATGGTCTTGAGCAGGCGCCGGTCAAGCTCGTCGAAGCCTTCCGGGTCGACCTTGAGCATCTTCATCGCGGCCTGGGCCACGGGCTCGTCGATGTGGCCACCGGCCTTGACCTGCGCATAGTCGCGCACGCGTCGCAGCAGGCGGTTGGCGATACGCGGGGTACCACGCGCGCGGCGCGCGATCTCCCCTGCCCCATCGGCGGTGCAGTCGATGCCGAGGATGCTGGCGGAGCGGCGCACGATACGGGTCAGTTCCTCGACGCTGTAGAACTCCAGGCGCTGGACGATGCCGAAGCGGTCGCGCAGCGGCGCGGTCAGCAGGCCGGCGCGGGTGGTGGCGCCGATCAGGGTGAACGGCGGCAGGTCGATCTTGATCGAGCGGGCGGCGGGGCCCTCGCCGATCATGATGTCGATCTGGAAATCTTCCATCGCCGGGTACAGCACTTCCTCGACCACCGGCGACAGGCGATGGATCTCGTCGATGAACAGCACGTCGTGCGGCTGCAGGTTGGTCAGCAGCGCAGCCAGGTCGCCGGCCTTTTCGATCACCGGGCCGGAGGTCACGCGCAGGGCCACGCCCAGTTCGTTGGCAATGACATGGCTGAGGGTGGTCTTGCCCAGGCCCGGCGGCCCGAAGATCAGTACGTGGTCGAGCGCGTCGCCACGCCCCTTGGCCGCCTGGATGTAGATTTCCATCTGCTCGCGCACCGGCACCTGGCCGAGGTAGTCGGCAAGGCGCTTGGGGCGGATGCTGGCGTCGGCGGCGTCATCCTCGCGGGTGGCGCCGGCGCCGATGATGCGGTCGTCGGTCATGTGCTGATTATGCGGCAAAAGTGCGGGTTTCGGCCGGGCTGCGCCCGGCACCCGCAGAGGCCGGAGCAACGTCAAAGGCCGAAGCAGAAGCGGGCATGCCATGGGATGGCGGGGTGGGTCCGGTTGAGGGGGACGCCGTAAACCCATCCATGGGGGCTTGGTCGCGGCATCCATGCCGCTCACACCCCCGCAACCGGACCCACCCCGCCTTCGACAGATCTGCGCAATCTGCCGGAATGGCATGGCCTGCTCTTGGTGGGTGTCGACCTTGGTCGACACGGTAGATCCACACCGTGCGTGGATGGCGCTGGATGGAACGAACCGAACTCGGGGTCAGAGCCCTTTTCCTGCGGAAAAGGGATCCGACCCCGCGCGGTCAGATCTCCACCTGCGCGCCGAGTTCGACCAGGCGGTTGCCCGGAATCCGGAAGAAGCCGGTCGCGGGCGCGGCATTCCGGTGCATCAGCGCGAACAGCTTGTCGCGCCAGATCGGCATGCCGCGGTTGGCGGTGGCCACAATGGTTTCGCGGCTGGCGAAGAAGGTGGTGTCCATCGGGTCGAAGTAGATGCCACCGTGGTCACACGAGCGCATCAGCGCCAGCGGCACGTCCGGGGTTTCCATGAAACCGAAGCGCACATAGACCCGGTAGAACTCGTCGCCCACCGACTCGATCTTCAGCCGCTGCCCTTCCATCGCATAGGGAATGGGCAGGGTTTCCACGTGCAGGAACACGTTGCGCTCGTGCAGCACCTTGTTGTGCTTGAGGTTGTGCATCAGCGCGTGCGGGGCCACGGTCGGGTCGGCGGTGAGGAACACCGCGGTGCCCGGTACGCGTACCGGCGGTGCCAGCATCAGGCCCGGTAGGAAGGTGTCCAGGCGGATGCCGTCCTTGCGGATCTCATCACGCAGCAGCTCGCGGCCACGCCGCCAGGTGCGCATCATGGTGAACAGGAAGATGCCCAGCACCACCGGGAACCAGGCGCCCTGCAGCAGCTTGGCGCCGTTGGCGATGACGAAGCCGAGGTCGATGATGAAGAACACCACGCACAGCGGCAGCAGCCAGCCACGCGACTTCGGCCACAGCGAACGTGCCACCACGGCCAGCAGCAGGGTGTCGATCAGCATCGTGGCCGACACCGAGATGCCGTAGGCCACGGCCAGGTTGGACGAACTGCGGAACGCCAGCACCAGGCCGAACACCATCACCGCGATGCCCCAGTTGATGCCCGGGATGTAGATCTGGCCGATGGTGTCGTGCGAGGTGTGCTTGATGCGCATGCGCGGGATGTAGCCCAGCTGCATGGCCTGGCGCGAGACCGAGAACGCGCCGGTGATGACCGACTGCGAGGCGATCACCGCCGCCATGGTGGCCAGGATGATCATCGGGTACAGCGCCCACGAGGGCACCGCCTCGAAGAACGGGTTCTTCAGGGCCTCGGGGTGGTTGAGCACCAGTGCGCCCTGCCCTAGGTAGTTCAGCACCAGGCACGGCAGCACGAAGAAGTACCAGGCGTGGCGGATCGGGCGCAGGCCGAAGTGGCCCATGTCCGCATACAGCGCTTCGCCGCCGGTCACCGCCAGCACCACTGCACCGAGAATGAAGATGCCGTGCCAGCCGTGCTCCATGAAGAAGCGGATGCCCCACCACGGGTTGAAGGCCTTCAGCACCTCGGGCGCATCGACAATGTTGTAGATGCCGATCGCCGCCAGCGATACGAACCAGATTGCCATGATCGGGCCGAACGCCTTGCCGATCTTCTCGGTACCGAAGCGTTGCGCGGCGAACACTGCCAGCAGCACCACCAGGGTGACCGGCACGATGAAGACATGCAGTCCGGGCGCGGCCACCTCCAGGCCTTCGACCGCACTGAGCACGGACATGGCCGGGGTGATCACGCCGTCGCCGAAGAACAGCGAGGCGCCGAAGATGCCGAGGATGCCCACCACATAAGCCGAGCGCGAACCATTGCGCAGCGTGCGCTGGGTCAACGCCATCAGCGCCATGATGCCACCCTCGCCATCATTGTCGGCGCGCATGATGATGGTGACGTACTTCAGCGTCACCACCAGGTTCAGCGCCCAGAACGCCAGCGACAGCACGCCCAGCACGGTATCGTGGTCGCTGTTGAGCCCGTAGTGCGGCGAGAACGCCTCCTTCAGGGTGTACAGCGGGCTGGTACCGATATCGCCGAAGACCACGCCGATCGCACCGATGACCAGCGCCAGTCCTCCAGCGGAGGGGGCGTGGCCATGGCCGCCGGGGGCGGCTGCGTGCGGGGTTTGACTGCTGGACATGGGACTCCTGGCGAAGCTCAGGCGGTTTGTTGAAGGAAAGGAAGGCGGATCAACGCAGCGCCGACTGCAGCGCCTTGCGGATCACGGTGGCCACTTCGTCGCCTTCATTGAAGGCGTCCCGGGCCATGCGCGCGGCTTCAGCCGGCTTGTAGCCCAGCTGCTGCAGCGCCACGGTGGCATCGGACAGCGGGTCGGCCGGGGCCGGGCCACTGCCGGTGGGCAGCGCGCCGCCGGCACCGAACTGGGCCGCGCGGTCACGCAGCTCCAGCACCATGCGCTCGGCGGTCTTCTTGCCGATGCCCGGAATGCGGGTCAGCGCGGTGATGTCACCGGCCTGGACCATGCGCGCGAACTCCTCGACGGTGACGCCGGACAGCACGGCCAGCGCGATCTTCGCGCCGATGCCGCTGACCTTCTGCACGTCGCGGAACAGGCGCCGCTCGCCCTCGCGCAGGAAGCCGTACAGCGAGACGCTGTCTTCCTTCTGCGAGTAGTGGGTATACAGGGTGACCTCGCGGCCGAGCTCGGGCAGGTCGTAGAAGGTGCTCATCGGCGCCTCCAGTTCGTAGCCCACTCCGTTCACGTCCACCACCAGCCACGGCGGCGCCTTGTAGGCAACGATGCCGCGCAGTCGACCGATCATTGCGTGCAGCTCCTCATTTGCGGCCCCATGCCTGGCGGGCACTGAGCCCCAGGCGGTTGGCCGTCGCCCTTACGTGGGCATGGGTGATCGCCACCGCCAACGCGTCGGCCGCGTCGGCCTGCAGCTTGATTTTCAGGTTGAGCATGAGCCCGACCATGTGTTGAACCTGTTGCTTTTCGGCGCCACCGCGCCCGACAACCGCCAGCTTGATCTCGCTGGCAGCATATTCGTGCACCGGCAGGTCGCGCAGCACCACCGCCGAGATCGCCGCGCCACGGGCCTGGCCCAGCTTCAATGCCGAATCGGGGTTGCGGGCCATGAACACGCGTTCGATGGCCACTTCCTGCGGCTCATACTCGCGGCACAGGTCGGCCAGGCCCAGCACCAGCAGCTTCATGCGCTGCGGGAAGTCGTCAGCGCCCAGCAGCACCAGCGGCTGGTGGTGCACGTAGCTGACGCGGCCGGTGGCATCGACATCAATGATGCCGACCCCGGTCCGCTGCGAACCGGGGTCGATGCCGAGGATGCGGGTCATGCTGCACTCCTGGCGGGGCGGAACGGAATGCGCTGGCAGGCGTATGGGCTCATGACTGTCCGCGGTGACCGTTCAACGGCCCGCGCCCAGGCCGTCGAAGACGGCTCAGGCGTAGGCGTCGGCGCCGAGTTCGGCGTTGGAATACACGTCCTGCACGTCGTCCAGGTCTTCCAGCATGTCCAGCAGCTTCTTGACCTGCAGGGCGACCTCGCCCTCGACCTTGATGTCGTTGTCGGCGCGGAAGGTGATCTCGGCGTGGTCGGCGACATGGCCAGCGGCAGCCATCGCGTCCTTGACTGCGCTGAACGCGTCAGGGCTGGTGACCACATCGATCGAGCCATCGTCCGGATAGACCACGATGTCATCAGCGCCGGCCTCGATGGCCGCCTCGGTGATGGCTTCCTCGTCGGCACCCGGGGCGAAGCTGAGCACGCCCAGGCGCTTGAACATGAAGGCCACCGAGCCTTCGGTGCCCATGTTGCCGCCGCACTTGCTGAACACATGGCGGACATCGGCCACGGTGCGCACGCGGTTGTCGGTCAGGCAGTCGACGATCACGGCCACGCCACCCGGGGCGTAGCCTTCGTAGCGGATTTCCTCGTAGTCGACGCCTTCCAGTTCACCGGTGGCCTTCTTGATGGCGCGCTCGATCACGTCCTTGGACATGTTCACGGCCAGGCCCTTGTCCACCGCCACGCGCAGGCGCGGGTTGTTGTTGGGGTCGCCTCCACCGCCGCGCGCGGCAACGCCGATCTCGCGGATGATCTTGGTGAAAATCTTGCCGCGCTTCGCGTCGGACGCGTTCTTGCGGGCTTCGATGGAGGGGCCTCTACCCATGGGTGCTACCGTCTGGCTGCTTCAGGATCAAGGCGCGGATTCTACCTGATCGGGGGCGGCAACCGTGTCTAGGGCGGAGAGATGCCGTCGGGCATGGCCCGGCGAAGCGCGTGCGAACCAACGGTTCGCACCCACCAGGGCAGGACGGTTCGCACCCACCGAGCCAAGGCGGTCGCCCCTACCAGATTACGCGGCGGCGGCGTCGCGGCTGTGGTCAAACTGGCCGTGGCGCAGGAAATGCGCGGTCTGCCGCGCGGCATCCGGCGACACCACGAGGCCGCTGTGGCTGGTGCGCACCACGCAATGATCGGTCAGGCCCGGCAGGCGGGTTTCGGCCAGGGCCACGGTGCCATCGGAGGCGTCGTCCATCGCGCCCAGCAGGCTGCCCAGACCGTGCGGCACCGAACCGGCGATCAGACCGACCTCGGCCTTGCCCTGCCAGTCCGGCAGTCCGTCCAGCAGCAGCTCGCTGCTGCGCCCCAGCGCCAGGCCCCAGCCATGATCGGACAACGAGCGCGCGGTACCACTGCCGCGCAGCGGTGAACCCAGGCAGACCACGCGCTGCACCGGCAGCTGCGGATTGCACCGCAGCGCTTCCAGCGCCAGCAGCCCGCCCAGGCTGTGGCCGACCAAACTCAGCGGGCCGGCGTCGGCCAGCCGCTCCAGCAGCTGCGGTACGGCCACGTCCGGGCCACCGAACACCGAGGAATAACCAAACGCGTGCACCTGGAAGCCGCGCGCGCGCAGGCGCCAGGCCAGCGGCCCGACCCAGGCGCGGGCATTCCAGATGCCATGCAGCAGCAATACGGGGGGAGTCATGCAAACAGCCTGGCGGTCAGCGGGGCAGGAACGTACGGTGATTGAACACGCGCGCGCAGCAAGCGGCAGTGAACATCAGGCCGCGCGCGGTGCGCGGCGCAGGATGAATTCGAGATCGTTCGTGTCGCCCACCGGGAACAGGTATTCGCCGGCCTTCTCGAAACCGTAGCGGGCGTAGAAGCGCTGTGCGCCGAAGTTCTCCGACCACACGCCCAACCACAGGGTGCGCGGGCCCTCGTGTTCCAGCCAGGCCAGCGCGGTTTCCAGCAGGCGGCTGCCCCAGCCGCAGCTTTGCTGCGTCTTGATCAGGTACAGGCGCTTGAGTTCGCCGTCACCGGGCTTCACGTCCGGGTGCGGCAGGCCACAGGGGCCGGCGGCGGCATGGCCGACCGCCTCCCCGTCCAGCTCCAGCAGCCACACCGCGTAATCCGGGTGGGCCAGGATCACGCGCTGGCGCTCGACCGTGTAGGCCTCCTCAAGGAAGGCCTGCAGGTCCTGCGGCGGATACAGATGGCCGAAGGTTTCGGTGAACGTGCGGGCGGCCAGCGCCGACAGGGTCGGCGCGTCGTCCACGGTGGCGCGGCGGATCGAATACATGCAGGAAGTTGACGTCAGGGCGAAGCGCGGGTCAAGCCTTTTCCGACGATTCCGCTTCTTCGTCTTCCTCGTCCTCTTCCTCGTATTCCTCTTCGTCCTCGTCTTCTTCGCCTTCCTCGTCCTCGTCGTACTCTTCCTCTTCGTCGTCCTCGTAATCCTCGACGCCGAAGTCTTCTCCATCCCAACGGCCTTCGCCGTCGGCGACGAAGGTCAGGGCCATCGCGGCCGGGTTGGTACCGACGCGGACCAGCCAACCGCCGAACACGCGTGCACGCTCGGTGACCAGGTTGGCCTCGGAGCCTTCATTGCCCAGCTTTTCCCACTCCAGCGAAAACGCAAACTCGGTCATTGCCTGGATCTCCTGATCAGTTGGTCTTGGGGCGAACCTGGATGTGCACTTCGGCCAGCTGCGCGTCGACGATCGGCGACGGCGCGTCGGTCATCAGATCCTGTGCACCAGTGGTCTTCGGGAACGGGATGACGTCGCGGATCGACTCGGTGCCGGCCATCAGCGCGGCGATGCGGTCGATGCCGAAGGCGATGCCACCGTGCGGCGGCGCGCCGTAGTTCAGCGCGTCGAGCAGGAAGCCGAACTTGGCACGGGCTTCTTCGGCACCGATGCCCAGCAGCTCGAACACCGCGCTCTGCATGTCCGGACGGTGGATACGGATCGAACCGCCGCCGATCTCATTGCCGTTGAGCACCATGTCGTAGCCGCGCGAAACGGCGGTACGGGCATTGGCGCGCAGGTCGGCGATGTCGTCCACGGCCGGTGCGGTGAAGGGGTGATGCAGGGCGACGTAGCGCTGTTCTTCCTCGTCCCACTCGAACATCGGGAAGTCGGTGACCCACAGCGGTGCCCAGCCGTCGGCGACCAGGCCGAAGTCCTTGCCGGCCTTCAGGCGCAGCGCGCCCATGAAGTCGGAGACCTTGTTGTAGCCGCCGGCACCGAAGAACACGATGTCGCCGTTGCCGGCGCCGACGTGGGCGACCAGCGCGGCGAACGACGCTTCGCTGAAGAACTTCTCGATCGGCGAGCTGATTTCGCCGTTGTCGGCGATCTTGATGTAGGCCAGGCCCTTGGCGCCGTACTTGGCGGCATGCGCGGCGTATTCGTCGATCTGCTTGCGCGACAGCGACGCACCGCCCGGGATGCGCAGCGCAGCGACGCGGCCCTCGGCATCATTGGCCGGGCCGGTGAACACCGGGAACTCGCTGTCCCTGACCAGTTCGGCCACGTCCACCAGCTCCAGCGCGATGCGCAGGTCCGGCTTGTCCGAGCCGTAGCGGCGCATGGCCTCGGCCCAGGTCATGCGCGGGAAGCTGGCGTCCAGCTGCACGTCCACCACTTCCTTGAAGATGGCGCGGATCATGTCCTCGACGAAATCCTGCACGTCGCGCTCGCGGACGAAGGCGAATTCCATGTCCAGCTGGGTGAACTCCAGCTGGCGATCGGCACGCAGGGCCTCGTCGCGGAAGCAGCGCGCGATCTGGTAGTAGCGGTCGAAGCCGGCCACCATCAGGATCTGCTTGAACAGCTGCGGGCTCTGAGGCAGTGCGTAGAACTCGCCCGGGTGCATGCGCGCCGGCACCAGGAAGTCGCGTGCGCCTTCCGGGGTGGCCTTGGTCAGGATCGGGGTTTCGATGTCCTGGAAGCCCTTTTCGTCCAGGTGGCGGCGCAGCGCCTGCACCAGCTTGATGCGGGTGCGCTGCATGCGCTGCATTTCCGGGCGGCGCAGGTCCAGGTAGCGGTACTTCAGGCGGGTTTCCTCGCCCGGGTTCTCGTGGGCGTGGAACGGCAGCGGCGCAGCCTTGTTCAGCACGGTGATGGCGGTGGCGATCACTTCCACCTTGCCGGTGCGCATCTTGTCGTTCACCGCGTGGCGGGCACGCACGACGCCTTCCACCTGCAGCACATCCTCGTAGCCCAGCGACGCGGCCACCGCGAACACTTCGGCATTGTCGACCTCCACCGTCACCTGCACGATGCCTTCGTGATCGCGGAGATCGATGAAGCAGACGCCGCCCTGGTTACGGGCCACGTCGGTCCAGCCGGCGAGGGTGACAGTCTGGCCAATCAGGGTCTCGTCGACCAGGCCGCAGAAGTGGGTACGCATGGGGGGAAGCTCCGCTGGAGAACGCCGGCACCGGGTGGGGGCCGGAAAGCCTCGTATTCTGCGGCCGAGGCCCCGGCTGGGGCAAATCCGGCCAGTCACACCGGCTTGATCATCCCCCTCCCTATAGTCGGGCACCTGCCACCGTATGGGATGCCGCCATGAAACCGCTGTCCCTGGCCAGCCTGGCCGTGACCCTCAGCCTGGGTGCGCTGGGCACCCTTTCCCTGCCCGCTCCGTCCGCCTCTGCGCAGAACGGGGTGATCCGCTGCGAAAGCCAGAGCAACCGCGAACGGGTCTGCAACACCGGCTGGCGCGGCGCGCAGCTGGTCCGCCAGTTGTCTGGCAGCCCCTGCGAGGAAGGGCGCTCCTGGGGCAGCCGCAATGGCAGCATCTGGGTCACCAACGGTTGCCGCGCCGAGTTCGTCGAGGCCCGTGGTGGCTGGGGCGGCGGCAATGGCGGTGGCTGGGGAGGCAACAACGGTCGCCCCGGCGAGACCATCCGCTGCGAAAGCCAGAACAACCGCGAGCGCAGCTGCCCGGTCGGCTGGCGCAATGCCCGCTTGGTCCGCCAGTTGTCCGGCAGCCCTTGCGACGAGGGCCGTACCTGGGGTGTGCGCAACGGCGCGGTATGGGTCAGCAATGGCTGCCGCGCCGAATTCGCCGAGGCCCGCGGCTGGGGCGGTGGCGGCTGGGGCGGTGGCAACAGCAACTATTCCGTCACCTGCAGCAGCAACAACAACCGCTCGCAGACCTGCGACTGGGATGAGCGCCAGGGCCGGCCGGTGCTGCAGCAGCAGCTGTCGGGCAGCGTCTGCCAGGAAGGCCGCAGCTGGGGTTACTCGCGTGGCCAGGTGTGGGTGAGCAACGGCTGCCGGGCGCGCTTCGGCACGCGGTGAGTGCAGGGTCGGGGTCAGAGCCCTCCGCAGGAGGGATCCGCCCCCGGGATCACGGCGCGGGTGCTGTGTCGTCGCCCCACGGTGGCGGTGGCAGTTCGACCGGCTTGCTCAGGTCGAACTGGACGCGGAAGCGGCGGCCGTCCGGGCGCGTCAGTTCGTAGACGAACGTCTGGTCCGGATCGATCTCCATTGCCCAGGTGTTGTGCGTGGAAGCCAGCATGTCGGCACGGCGGAACATCGCCACCGAATCGGCATCGGCCGGAAACTGCTGGCGCTCGGCGGTGCCCGGCGGCGTGCTGTCGCCACCGTACAGGGTGATCGCGTCGGGGCTGCCGTCTTCGTGGCGATGGTCGTGCTTCAGCCGCAGCCCGTTCGGCGTGCGGGTCAGCACCCAGGTCCGCGAGTGGTCATCACCGACATGGAACGGGATGCGCAGCTCGTGCGCCGGGTCGGCGCAGCCGCGCACATGCATGACCAGGCGCTGCCCGGCGAACGGATCCTTGGCGGTCGGTGCAGGCGTGTCCTCCACCACCTTGCCGACGTAGGCCTGGCCGCAATGTGCGGCGATGGCGGCCATGAACGCATCGGCCGGTGCGGTCGCCAGATCGTGGGCGACCGTATCGGAGCGCTGCGTGCACGCAGCGAGGCTGAGCAGGAGGGCGGCGGTAGTGGCAACGGCAATCGGTCTCATGCCCCAACCCTAACGGCCATGGACGATGGGCGCAAACCGCGCGCCAGTCCCGCTCAGCGCTCGGCAGACGGTGCTGCCGGCAGTGCTTCGGTCGCCGCCACCGGTGCGGCCTCGCCCTCGCCGGCCGGCTCCTGCTCCACCGGATCAACGTCAAACGGTGTACGGAACACCAGCGACGGCAACAGCGTGGTCAGCGCCGCGTACAGCAGCAGCGCACCGAACAGCACCGCCGGAATCTGGAAGCGCTCACGCATGATCGCCGCCAGCACCAGGGTGAAGATCAGCGTCGGTGCCAGCGCCAGCGAGACCCGCAGGCTGCTGCGGAAGCTCTCGCCGAACATCACCCGGCGCTGCAGCCAGACCACGCCGATGCGCAGCGGCAGCACCACCAGGGTGATCACGATGCCCAGCCCCAGCGCCTCGAAGCTCAGCGCTTCGGCGGGCACCTTGGTGCCGGCGTTGAAGAAGTAGAACGGCACGAAGAACGAGGCGAACAGGCGCAGCGCGTGCAGGTTCTCGTGCGAGGCCAGCAGCGGCATGCGCTGGTGCAGCAGGCGCGCGACCAGGCCGGCGATGAACGCGCCAACCAGGTAGTACACGCCCAGCAGGTAGGTGATGTAGGCCGCCACCATGCCGACCATCACCAGCAGCGAGAATTCCGAGCCCGGCGCGTGCGGTGCCACCCAGCGGCCCAGCGCGATGAACAGCAGCGGCAGGCCGATCATCATCGCCAGCAGTGCCAGGCTGGACAACGCCATGTGCCCTGGGTCACCGGCCTGCAGCACGATGAACAACGCCGCCAGCGCCAGCAGTTCACCGGCGATGGCCTTGCTGGTCACCCAGAACCGCTCGTCTTCGCTGAGGCCCAGCCGCGACAGCGAGTCCATGATGAAGCCCGTGGACGGCGTCAGCAGCGCCAGCGCCAGCAGCCCGGCGGCCTGCCACGGCAGCCCCGCATAGCGCCAGGCCAGCCAGCCCACGCCGAACAGCGTGCCGGTACGGATCACCAGGTGCGCCAGCAGCGGCCACATGCCACGGCGCAGCGCCTGCAGGTCCACTTCCAGGCCGGCGAACAGGAACAGCGAGGAAATGCCCAGCGTGGCCAGCAGGCCGATCACCGCATCATGGGCCTGGTCGCCCAGCCAGAGCATGCCGATGATGCCGAACAGCAGGCAGGTCAGCGGCGCGGGCAGGCTGAAACGCTGCAGCGCGCGCGGGATCACCAGCAGCGCGAAGATCAGCAGCAGGTAGATCAGTTCATGGCTCATGGGGGACTTCCGTGTGGTTCGAACGCGCGCAGGATGCGCGCGCCGAACCGATCCGGCAAGCCACGTTTGAATGACCCCGGTTACCTCATCCGATCAACCGGTCGGCAATCCGCCCGACCTGTGCCAGCACGCTAGCGCGTTGCTCGTAGCTGATCGCACCTGCCTGCAGATAAGCCGTCAACACCCACGGGGCGCCCCCGGCTACGGGCCATAGCACGGCGATGTCGTTGCGCGCGTCTTCACCATTGCTGCCGGTCTTGTCACCCACGCGCCAGCGCTTGCCCAGGCCCGCGCGCAGGCAGGCGTCGCCGGTTTCGTTGTCGATCAGCCAGTCGGCCAGCTGCTGCCGCGAAGCCGGTTGCAGTACCTCGCCCAACACCACGCGCTGCAGGGTCGCGGCCATCGCCGCCGGCGTGGTGGTGTCGCGCGGGTCGCCCTTGGCAAAGCTGTTCAGCTCCGGCTCCAGGCGGTCACTGCGGCTCACTGTGTCGCCGCTGGCGCGCAGGAACGCGGTCACTGCGGGCGGGCCACCGACCACGCCGAACAGCAGGTTGGCGGCGGTGTTGTCGCTGGTGATGATCGTGGCACGGCACAGGTCGCGCACGGTCATGTCCTTGCCGGCGTGGCGGCGGGTGACCGGTGCATGCGAGAGCAGATCGGCCTCGCCCACCGGCACGCGCCTGTCCAGCAATGCCGGCATGCGTTCGGCCTGGCTGAGCACGGTGGCCGCCAGCATGCTCTTGAAGGTGCTGCACATCGGGAAGCGCTCGTCCTGGCGATGACTGATGCGGCGACCGCTGGCAGTGTCCAGCAGGGTCACGCCGAGGCGTCCGGCGCAGGCCTTCTCCAGCGCGGCGAAATCACTGGCGGCGGTGATGGCGGCATCGGTGGGTGCGTTGGCGGTGGCCTTGCCCGCTGCACGTGCCAGCAGCGGCAAGGCAAGCGAGGAAGCCACGGCGGCACCACTGAACTGCAGGAATCGGCGACGGGCGAGCATGCGGGTTCTCCTGGGGGACCGCTCGATTATTGAAGCCTTGATCGGGGGCGACCAGCGCAAAAAATCTGCGAGAGACATTAGTTCAATTAATGTTTTACGCATTCAACCCCTTAATTTTCTGAAATGTTTCGTTGAAGCGTTAGGATCATCCATCACTCCAGCTCACGACTCGACGATGCTGCACCCTACCCTGCCACTGAACGCGCTGCGCGCCTTCGAGGCCGCCGCCCGCCACCAGAACTTCACCCGTGCCGCGCTGGAGCTGTGTGTCAGCCAGGCCGCACTGAGCCACCAGATCCGTGGACTGGAGGACCGGCTCGGCATCCGCCTGTTCCATCGCCTCCCGCGCGGCGTGGCGCTCACCGATGAAGGCGCGGCCCTGTATCCGGTGCTCAACGAATCGTTCGAACGCATCTCCGCCAGCATCGCGCGTTACACCGGCGGACCTGCGCGTGAAGTGCTGACCCTGGGCGTGGTCGGCACCTTCGCCACCGGCTGGCTGCTGCCACGGCTGGCCGCGTTCGAGGCAGCGCACCCGGACATCGAGCTGCGCCTGCAGACCCACAACAACCGCATCGACCTGGCCGGAGAAGGGCTGGACCTGGCGATCCGCTTTGGTGATGGCGACTGGCAGGGCCAGGCGTGCACGGCGATCCTCGACGCGCCGTTTGCACCGCTGTGCGCACCGGCGCTGGCGCGGCGCCTGAAACAGCCACGCGACCTGGGCACGCTGCCGCTGCTTCGTTCCTACCGCAGCGACGAATGGCCGCGCTGGCTGCAGGCGGCCGGGGTCAGCGGCGTGGAAGCGCGCGGGCCGGTATTCGATTCCTCGTTGACGGTCGCGATGGCGGCCGCCGGTGGCGCCGGTGTGGCCTTGCTGCCGCTGCGCATGTTCGAGCAGGAACTGGCCGAGGGCCGCCTGCTGCAGCCGTTCAGCACCACGCTGGAGCTGGGGCGCTACTGGCTGACGCGGTTGCGATCGCGTGCCGAACGTGAGCCGGCCAGGCGCTTCCGCGAATGGCTGCAGGCACAGGGCGGGTAGGCAGTGCCGGCCGCTGGCCGGCAACCCCTTGATCGTTGTAGGCGCATCGCGCTGCCGGCCAGCGGCCGGCACTACCGGTCAGGACTCGAGCAGTTCCATCCAGGCGGCTTCGGCCTTTTCCAGCTGCGCGGCGGCGGTTTCGCGATCGCGGCCAAGCACGGCCATGCGCGTGGCATCGGCGTAGTTGGCCGGGTCGGCCAGCTGGCGGTCCAGCTCGGCCAGGGCACCTTCCAGCTCGGCCACCTTGGCTTCAGCGGCGGCCAGCTTGTGCGGGTTCACCGGCTTCTTCTGCACCACCTGCGCCACCGGGGCGGTCTTGACCACCACCGGCTCTTCCACCTGTTCCATGCGCGCCTTGGTGCCCTGCGCCTGCGGGCGGGTACGCAGCCACGCGGCGTAGGCATCCAGGTCGCCATCGAACGGCTCGACCACGCCATCGGCCACGCGCCAGTAGGTATCGCAGACCAGGCCGATCAGATGGCGGTCGTGCGAGACCATCACGATCGCGCCTTCGAAGGTGGCCAGTGCTTCGGCCAGCGCTTCGCGCATTTCCAGGTCAAGGTGGTTGGTCGGTTCGTCCAGCAGCAGCACGTTCGGCTGCTGCCAGGCGATCAGCGCCAGCGCCAGGCGTGCGCGCTCGCCACCGGAGAAGCCATCGACCGGCTCGAACGCGCGGTCACCCGGGAAGTTCCACTTGCCGAGGAAGTCGCGGAACGACTGGTTCGGTGCGTCCGGGGCGATCTCGCGGAAGTGCTCCATCGGCGACTGGCCTTCGTGCAGCGACTCCACCGTGTGCTGGGCGAAGTAGCCGATCTTCAGGTCCGGGTGCGCCATGCGCTCGCCGACGATCGGCGCCAGCTCGCCCACCAGGGTCTTCACCAGGGTGGTCTTGCCGGCACCGTTCGGGCCGAGCAGGCCAATGCGCTGGCCCGCTTCCAGACCGAAGCCGACGTTGTGCAGGATCACTGCGTCCTTGCCGTAGCCGGCCTCGACATGGTTCAGGCGGATCAGTGAGAACGGCAGCTTGGCCGGCGGCGCGAACTCGATGCGGAACTCGCGCTCGGCGCGCACTGCTTCGGTGCCGGCCAGCTTGGCCAGGCGCTTCATGCGGCTCTGTGCCTGCGCGGCCTTGCTGGCCTGTGCCTTGAAGCGGTCGATGAAGCTCTGCAGGTGGGCGCGCTCGGCCTGTTCCTTCTCGTGCGCGATCTGCTGCTGGCGCAGCTGTTCGGCGCGCTGGCGCTCGAAATCGGTATAACCGCCCGGGTAGAGCTTGGCGCCGCCGCCGTGCAGGTGCAGGGTGTGGGTGGCCACGTTGTCGAGGAACTCGCGGTCATGCGAGATCAACAGCAGGGTGCCGGGGTACTTCAGCAGCCACTGCTCCAGCCAGTACACCGCGTCCAGGTCCAGGTGGTTGGTCGGTTCGTCCAGCAGCAGCAGGTCGCTGGGCATCATCAGCGCGCGGGCCAGGTTCAGGCGTACGCGCCAGCCGCCGGAGAACGAGGACACCGCGCGGTGGTGGGTCTCGGCCGGGAAACCGAGGCCGTGCAGCAGCTTGCCGGCGCGCGCTTCGGCGTCGTAGGCCCCCATCTCGGCCATCTTCGTGTGCGCGTTGGCCACCGCCTCCCAATCTTCGCGCGCGGTTGCTTCAGCCTCTTCAGCCAGCACCGCAGCCACATCGGTATCCCCGCCCAGCACAAAGCTCAGCGCCGGGTCCGGCAGCGACGGGGTTTCCTGGGCCACGCTGGCGATACGGACCTTGCCGGGCAGGTCGACGTCACCCTTGTCGGCCTCCAGCTCGCCCTTCACCGCCGCGAACAGGCTGGACTTGCCAGCACCGTTGCGGCCGACCACGCCCACCCGGTAACCGGCGTGCAGGGTCAGGTCGACATTGGACAACAGCAGCCGCTCGCCGCGGCGCAAGGCGAAATTACGAAGGGAGATCATCGGGGGAGGGGTCCATATAACCGGATGGAATGTGCTGGTGAGCACTGTTCCTGCGACGTAATTCTAGCGTTAACGAATACTTGACGCGCCCCGGGATGCGCGGCGGCAGGCCAACTCTCTCCCTCGTCGGCCCCGCGCAGCCCCCGGGCCCCACCTCCCGCCGCTGCCCTCTGCCGCTAAATGGTTGCTGCTGCAACGTTTTTTCCTGTTGCAACCATTTGACAGGCACTGAATATCCCGTTAATTCCTGCCTTGCGCACCGCAACAACCGCCGTCCGCCTCACCCCCGTGATGTCGATTCCGGTGCCACCCCCGCCAACCGGAGCCCCATCCCGATGACCCGCAAGACCAGCCTGATCGCCGCCGCCGTCGCTGTCGCACTCGGTGGCTCTCCGTTCGTTGCCGCTGCCCAGCAGGCCGGCACCGCCGCCAACACCCTGGACACGGTGATCGTCACCGGCACCCGCGTGGCCGACCGCACCGTCGCCGAATCGCAGTCGCCGATCGACATCATCACCCCTGAAGTGCTGCAGTCCACCGGCACCAGTGAACTGGCCACCGCACTGTCGCGCGCCCTGCCCTCGCTGAACTTCCCGCGCCCGGCCTTGACCGACGGCACCAGTGGCGTGCGCCCGGCGCAGCTGCGCGGCCTGTCGCCGGACCAGGTGCTGGTGCTGGTCAACGGCAAGCGCCGCCACACCTCGGCGATGATCAACGTCAACGGCAGCATCGGCCGTGGCTCGTCGGCGGTGGACATCAATGCGATCCCGATCGCCGCCATCGAGCGCGTGGAAGTGCTGCGCGACGGTGCGTCGGCACAGTACGGCTCGGACGCCATTGCAGGCGTCATCAACATCGTGCTCAAGGGCAGCGGCCGTGGCGGCAGCCTGGCCGTGGACTACGGCCAGTACTCGGCCGGTGACGGCAACAAGTACCAGCTCTCCGGCGATACCGGCATCGAGTTCGGCAACGGCCGTGGTCGCGTGCACGTGGCTGGCCAGATCAGCCAGCAGGACGAGAGCAACCGCGCCGGCCCGTACCGCGGCGCCACGCCGAACACCGGCAACTTCCCCAGCATCGGCCAGAAGACCTTCATCGTCGGCGACCCGCGCGTGGATGCCACCGCCGCGTCGGCCAACGCCAGCTTCGACTTCAGCGACCACGTGACCGGCTACGCCAGCGCGCTGCTCAGCAACCGCGACATCACCTCGTTCGCGTTCTACCGTTCGCGCAACCACAGCGGGCAGAGCGCGCTGCTGGCGCAGACCTACCCCGACGGCTTCGTGCCGGAGATCAACCAGTATTCGAAGGACCGCTCGCTGGTGGCCGGGGTCAAGGGCAACACCGACAACGGCTGGACCTGGGACCTGAGCCTGAACCACGGTGAGAACACCCTCGACTTCCACACCCGCAACAGCATCAACTACAGCCTCGGCGCAACCAGCCCGCGCTCGTTCTACGACGGCACGCTGAAATACCAGCAGGACATCTTCAATGCCGACCTGACCAAGTCGCTGGACTGGGGCCTGGCCTACCCGGTCACGCTGTCCTTCGGTGGTGAGTACCGCAAGGAAAAGTGGGACCAGAACCCGGGCGAGCTGAACTCGTACACCGGCAGCGGCGCGCAGGGCTTCGCGGGCTTCACCCCGACCAATGAAGTGCATGCGGACCGCCACAACTACGCGGTCTATGCTGGCCTGGAAGCGGACCTGACCGAGAAGTTCTCGGCCGGCATCACCGGCCGCTACGAGGACTACTCGGACTTCGGCGACCGCTTCTCCGGCAAGCTTTCGGCGCGCTATGCATTCACCGACAAGGTCGCGCTGCGGGCCACCGCCTCCAGTGGCTTCCGTGCACCGTCGCTGGCGCAGCAGGGCTACCAGGCGGTCACCAGCCAGTTCCTCAATGGCGTATTCGTCGAGCGTGGCACCTTCCCGACCACCAGCCCGGCCGCGCAGGCGCTGGGCGCCTCGCCGCTGAAGGCCGAAACTTCCACCTCCTACAGCCTGGGCCTGGTGCTGCAGCCGGTCGACCGCCTGTATATCACCGTCGACGCCTACCAGATCGACATTGATGACCGCATCGCATTGTCGTCCAGCATCACCACCAACGCGGCCACCAGCGCGCTGCTGGGCACACTGGGCCTGCCGCAGGTGACCGCGTTCTCCTACTTCACCAACGGCCTGGATACGCGCACCCGTGGCGTCGACTTCGTGTCCAGCTACACGGTGCCGTTCAACGCCAGCAGCCTGGAGCTGACCGCTGCGTACAGCTATAACGACACCGAAGTGCGCCGCGTTGGCGGCACCCCGGCGGTGTTCGGCACGCTGGGCCTGACCCAGTCGCTGATCGGTCGCGATGAAATTGGCCGCATCGAGGACAGCTACCCGCGCGACAAGGCGATCCTGAGCGGCACCTGGCGCTCGGACCACTGGGAACTGGGCCTGGCCGCCACCCGCTACGGCAAATTCACCGTGCGCAACTCGGCCACCGCGCTGCGTGACCAGACCTACGGCGACGCCTGGGTGGTGGATGCCTCGGCCAGCTACAAGCCGAGCAGCAACTGGACCCTGACCGTGGGCGCCGACAACCTGCTGGACAAGTACCCGGACCGCACCGAAGACCTGCAGAACTCGACCTTCGGCATGCTGCCGTACAGCAACTACTCGCCGTTCGGCTTCAACGGCGCGTATGTGTACGGGCGGATCAAGTACACCTGGTAAGGGGTAGAGCCGGCCGCTGGCCGGCATACCATCGACGCATCTCTCACACCCGCCGGAATGATCCGGCGGGTGTTTTGCTATGTGCTGCGAGCAAGATCAGCCGTGCGGCTGGCACTTGGACGTGCGATGACCTTCTGCGATCACACGGACAGACTCGAGACAGTTATCCAGACTGTCAAAATTCACGTTCACTTGAAGACCAGGAAGCATCCAGCTCGCGCTGCCAAATGTCTGTTCATCGTGCCAACGACCGGCTCTTTGGCCAATGCGCTCTTCGAGAATGGACGGCGGATCATCGAACTGAAGACCGAATGGCAGCGACCCAGCCCAGGCTCTTGAGTTTCCCAATCGATCGCGGACGAAACTGATACCCGTGCATACCGGATGGCCACCGGGCGTGCCCCGTTTGCTGTCGAAGTACAGGATGAAGCCATGCTCGCCGGATCTATCGACGACCTCCCTGCTCGACTCCGCCATCAGACTCGCAAGACCAAACTCCCGGAACACGGCCTGGAAATCAGCGTCCTCGGTCGATCTGCCGAGGACAGCGAGCACCTGCTCCGCTGAAGGGTACTCGCGCGTTGCCGGTGCGCAAGCCAACGGACGCATGGGAATTCCCAAGCCGATATCAAAGATCCCACACGCTCCTGCCTGCTTGATGCATCCAGCCTGATACGTCAGACGAATGCGGTAGTCAGGCAACCACCACGCGTCACGCCTGCCGGCGTGCAAGCTATCCCCAAAGCCCGCCGTGGCTAGCCTTTCGCGAGCGGTCGTCCTGTCGTCCTCCCATTGCAGGCCAAACGGCAGATCGCCTTCGTACCTGCGCATGACATCCGGAATGCCGGCTGTCACCGCAACGTTGGTGAAGATCAGCTCACCGCTCTTGCCGTGCGAAGCAACGGATCGCCCGTTCCAGTAGTTGCGCTCGCTGAAAGAGAACAGCATGCCCCGCGCGCTCACACGCAGAATCGCCTCGTAAGGGCATTTTGCAGGACGGGCCAGCTCTGGCCTTCGCCTGACGCCAAGCGATTGCAGCATCGTTGAGACGGCTGGGTCAGTGGCGCTTCTGCCAAACAGGGCCGTTATCGCCTGTAGGTCCATTCATTCCTCTGATGGAAGCCCCAGGCTGACGCAACGGACTCCCCTTTCACCGTCGTAGTCGACAGCCAGCTCCAGCTTTCCGAGCATCCATGCGTCGACATTACCAGACAGACCAAACACCATTGGCGGCCCCAGTTCGGCAGATACGTCCGACCTGATCTGGTCCCTGGACATCAGGAAGTTCAGGCCGAAAGGCACCGGCCCTTCATACTGGGTGCCGGTGTCATTTCGCCAGCCCCAGAAGATGACGTCGGTGAGCATCCAGGGGCCATCATCGATGTCGTGATAGGCGGTCTCTGAGACCAGACCGGCATCCTTGAATTCAAGCTGCAGTCCAGCAGCGTCATCTGCCCAGATCCGGTGACCACTGACACCCATGCGGAAATCATCCAGATTCTGAAGCTGGATTCCTATCCTCGAAAATATGGTTTCGAGCTCCTGCGATTCTGAATCGCTGCCGATCGCAGCGATGAACTCTTCAATGGCTGGATGATTCATCAAGGTCCCTTGTCCATACGGGCGAGAAGCACACACGCCGCGCGTACGCCCGGCGATCAGGACGGTCCACCGGAATGCCAACGGATATGCAGCGAATCGAATCTCCGGGACCAGAAAAATCCACCGCAAGCTCCAGACCGCTGACCCACCAGATATCCACTTCTCCAGAAAAGCCCATCTCGACAGCGTTCCCTGCACCCAAAGCGCCAAGTCGGTCCCTGATATGTGGACGCAGCATGGAAAAGCTCAGTCCGTGGGGTAAAGATCCAGCGTAGGCCCGCTTGTTTTTCCTGACTCCCCAGAAGATCGCGTCGGTCAGCACCCATGGGCCATCGTCCAGATCGTGATATGGAATGTCCTTCAGCAGGCCGATGTCCTTGAATTCCAACTGCAGCGAACCCTCGCTGTCGGTCCATATTCGCCTTCCGGCCAAGTTGAACGGATAGCGACGGAAGTCGACCTCGCCGATTTCCAGTTCAAGGAGCAACCGGGAAATGGAAGCAGAACTCGTGTCCTGGCCTACCGCCTGAATCACTACGTCAATGTCGGGAAGCTTCATGCGGTCATCCACCCGTGCAGTCTGAAGAGAGCAGGCCCCGCCTGGTTGGCAAGCAGAAGGGGCAATGAGCACATGGTGACGCGTGCGGGGCTCGGGAGAACTTCGGCCAGACCTCAGGCGTCCTGCCCATCGAACCCATCCCCCTTCCCGTGCCTTTCTCGGGTGGCGTCGGCCTGGCTCCGGTTCACGGTCCAGAGGAACGGGTCACCCCAAAACAGGTCCGATCCCGACAGCGCCACCCTCGATCGCGCCGCACACGCTAGGCCGGACGCCGGCCACTGATGGCTCCGCCCACGCAACGATCCGATACGCTGGCCGGGTTTGCCGTATCTGGCCGCATCGGTGAAAATCGGGGCATTCCCCCGATTTCCTGCGAGTGCCGATGCACCATGACACCGACCTGATCAACATCGTTGCCGTTGGCCTGGGGCTCGCCTTCATCTTCGGCGCGCTGGCCAACAAGCTCCGCTTGTCTCCCCTGGTCGGTTACCTGGTTGCTGGCATCTGCGTAGGTCCGTTCACCCCCGGCTTCGTCGCCGACCAGGCGCTGGCCAACCAGCTGGCCGAACTGGGCGTGATGCTGCTGATGTTCGGTGTCGGCCTGCACTTCTCGCTGAAGGACCTGATGGCGGTCAAGGCGATCGCCATTCCCGGTGCCATCGGGCAGATCGCAGTGGCGACCCTGCTCGGCTGGGGCGTGGCCTCGCTGATGGGCTGGCCGGCCATCCATGGCGTCATCTTCGGTTTCTCGCTGGCCACCGCCAGCACCGTGGTGCTGCTGCGGGCGATGGAAGAACGCCGCCTGCTGGAGACGATGCGCGGCAAGATCGCGGTCGGCTGGCTGATCGTCGAAGACCTGGCCTGCGTGCTGGCACTGGTGATGATGCCGGTGATGGCCGGCGTGTTCGGCCCCGACGCGGCCAAGGAATCGCACTCGCTGGGCAGCGTGCTGGCCGACATCGGCTGGACCTTCGTGCAGCTGGGCCTGTTCGTGGCGGTGATGCTGGTGGTCGGGCGCCGGGTCATCCCGTGGATCCTGGAACGCATCGCCGGTACCGGTTCGCGTGAGCTGTTCACCCTGTCCGTGCTGGCGATCGCGCTGGGCGTGGCGTTCGGCTCGGCGATGCTGTTCGGCGTCTCGTTCGCGCTGGGCGCGTTCTTCGCCGGCATGCTGCTCAACGAATCAGAACTGAGCCACAAGGCCGCGCATGATTCGCTGCCGCTGCGCGATGCGTTCGCGGTGTTGTTCTTTGTGTCGGTCGGCATGCTGTTCGACCCCAACATCATCGTGCAGCACCCGTGGCAGGTGCTGGCCACGGTGCTGATCATCATGTTCGGCAAGTCGGCCGCCGCGTTCTTCATCGTGCGTGCGTTCGGCCACCCGACCAGCACCGCGCTGACCATCTCGGCCAGCCTGGCGCAGATCGGCGAGTTCGCCTTCATCATCGCTGGCCTCGGCGTGGCGCTGCAGATCCTGCCGAAGGAAGGCCAGTCGCTGGTGCTGGCCGGGGCACTGGTGTCGATCATGCTCAACCCGCTGGTGTTCGGCCTGCTCGACCGTTGGCAGGCCAAGCAGGAGCAGTCTCCGCAGGTACCCGAGCCGGCCGAAGCGATCGGCCCGTCGCGCGACCTGCATGACCACGCCATCGTGATCGGCTATGGCCGGGTCGGCAGCGAACTGGCGCAGGTGCTGCGCGACCGTGGCGTGCCGGTGCTGGTGATCGATGACAACAAGGAACACGTCGAGCAGGCGCACGCCAAGGGCCTGGCGGCGATCCGCGGCAGTGCCGCTGCCGACCGGGTGCTGGCCGAGGCCCATCCGGAACGCGCGAAGATCGCGGTGCTGGCGATTCCGCAGCCGCTGGAAGCCGGTGAGGCGCTGGCCAAGCTGCGGGCGATCAACCCGGACCTGACCCTGCTGGCGCGTGCGCACAGCGACGCCGAGGTGAAGCATCTGCTGGAACACGGTGCGGATGGCACAGTGATGGCCGAACGTGAGCTGGCGTATTCGCTGGCGGAGATGGTGATGGCCACGCCGCCGTATCGCGGGTTGGGCCAGCACAGTATTCCGGTGGTGTGAGGGGTGTGCGTGCGGCAGGGCTTGCAGCCCTGCACCTGCTGGAGCAACTTCAACTGCAACGGCAAAAGCAGGCATTCCGTGGGATGGCGGGGTGGGTCCGGTGGCGGGAGACGCCGTAAACCCTTCCATGGGGGCTTGGCCGCGGCTTGCTCGTGTGTGCAGTCCTTGCACAAACGGCAAGACCAGGGTTGGGCGTCCTGCCCAACCCGCCCGAGGCATGCCTCGGGCCCATGCCGCGGACACTCCCGCCACCGGACCCACCCCGCCTTCGACAGATCCCTGCGATCTGCCGGAACGGCGTTCTGCTCTGGTAGGTGTCGACCTTGGTCGACACGGCGGTGCATGGGGTCAGATCCATTTTCCACAGGAAAACGGATCTGACCTCGGAAACAAAAAAATCCCCGGTCGACCCGCATCGACCGGGGATCTGGATCGCCACGTTGCCACGCCTTGGAGAGGCAGTTCCACCGTAGCGCATCGCGGCACCGGTGGTGATCGCCTGTGGCGATGACGACTAAGCGTGTGGCTATCTGGCGCCGGCCAGGGCCTGTTCCAGGTCGGCACGCAGGTCGCCGATATGTTCAATGCCGATCGACAGCCGCACGGTGTCCTCACTGACGCCGGCCTTGGCCAGCTCCGCCGCATCCAACTGGCGGTGGGTGGTCGAGGCGGGATGGGTGGCCAGTGACTTCGCATCGCCCAGGTTGACCAGGCGGGTGAACAATTTCAGCGCGTCAAGGAAACGTGCGCCTGCCTCACGCCCGCCCGGCAGGCCGAAGGTCAGCACGCCCGAGCCGTGCCCACCCAGATAGCGCTGCGCGGCGGCGTGCTCGGGATCGTCGGCCAGCCCGGCATAGCGCACCCACGCCACCTTAGCGTGCGACTTCAGGAACTGCGCGACGGCCAGTGCGTTGGCGTTGATGCGTTCCATGCGCAGGGCCAGGGTCTCGATGCCCTGCAGGATCAGGAACGCATTGAACGGCGACAGCGCCGCGCCGGTATTGCGCAGCGGCACCACCCGCGCGCGGCCGATGTAGGCCGCTGGCCCCAGGGCTTCGGTATAGACCACGCCGTGGTAGCTGGGGTCGGGCTGGTTGAGCCGCGCGAAGCGTTGGGGCTGTGCGGTCCAGTCGAAGCGGCCGGAATCGATGATCGCGCCGCCGAGGCTGGTGCCGTGGCCGCCCAGATACTTGGTCAGCGAATGCACCACGATGTCGGCGCCGTGCTCGAATGGGCGCAGCAGGAACGGCGTGGCCACAGTGTTGTCGACGATCAGCGGCACGCCAGCGGCATGCGCGACCTCCGCAATCGCAGCGATGTCGGTGACGTTGCCGCGCGGGTTGCCGATCGATTCGACGAACACCGCCTTGGTGCGCTCGTCGATCAGCGCGGCGAACGCAGAAGGATCGGCCGGGTCGGCGAAGCGCGCCTGGATGCCGTATTGCGGCAGGGTGTGCGCCAGCAGGTTGAGGCTGCCGCCGTACAGCGCGCTGGAGGCAACGATGTTGTCGCCGGCCTCTGCAATGGTCTGGATGGCATAGGTGATCGCGGCCTGCCCCGAGGCCAGCGCCAGCGCGCCGATGCCGCCTTCCAGCGCGGTCAGGCGCTGCTCCAGCACGTCGGTGGTGGGGTTCATGATGCGCGTATAGATATTGCCCGGTACCTTCAGGTCGAACAGGTCGGCACCGTGCTGGGTGTCATCGAAGGCATACGCCACCGTCTGGTAGATCGGCACCGCCACCGCGCGGGTAGTCGGGTCGGGACGGTAGCCGCCGTGCACGGCCAGGGTTTCCAGTTGCCACTGCGGGTCGCTCATTGCGCCAGGCTCCATCCGGGGAAACCGCCACCATAGGCCAGCCGTCGCCCGCCGCTGAAAGCTGCTGGCGATGACGTCCATACCGGGGGTTATCAGGTTGGCCGCGATTCAGGCAGCGGTCACGGGGCGTTGATAGGCTTCGCCGCCGGGCGCTCCTGCCCGGGCACGGAGGCCCCACGCGCATGCAGCCATCCCCCTGGACACCCACCGCCAACGGTACCCCGACCCAGGTCTTGTTGGTGGAGGACGACCGTCGCCTGGCCGAACTGGTCAGCGACTATCTCCACGAACATGGTTTCGCCGTGCAGCATGTGGCGCGCGGTGACCTTGCCGGCGCGGCCTGCCGCCAGCATGCGCCCGAGCTGGTGGTACTGGACCTGATGCTGCCCGGCCTCGGCGGCATCGACGTGTGCCGGCAGATCCGCAGCTTCTCCGACGTGCCGATCCTGATGCTGACCGCCTGCGAAGACGACATCGAGCAGGTGCTGGGCCTGGAATCGGGCGCCGATGACTATGTGCACAAACCGATCGAGCCGCGCCTGCTGCTCGCCCGCCTGCGCGCCCTGCTGCGCCGCCGCCATGGCAGCAGCAACACCGGCACACCCAGCCGTCTGATGCATGGCGAACTGCTGATCGACCGCATGCAGCGCGAAGTGCACCTGCACGGTCAGCCGGTCGAGCTGGGCACCACGGAATTCGAGATCCTGTGGCTGCTGGCCAGCCAGCCGGGGCAGATCCTGTCGCGCGACCAGATCCTGCAGGCGGTGCGCGGCATCGGCTTTGACGGCCTGGACCGCAGTGTCGATGTCAGCATCGGCAAGCTGCGCCGCAAGCTCGGCGATGATGCGCGCGAACCGCGGCGGATCAAGACCGTGTGGGGCCGTGGCTACCAGTTCAATCCGTCGGCCTGGACGGCATGAAGCGGCTGTTCCTGTGGTTGTGGTTTATCACGGGTGCCTGCTTCCTGGTGTCGGTGTTCTTCCTCAACCACATCCTGGACGGCATCTACACGCCCGTGCAGGATCGCATCTTCGTCCAGCAGGTGCGTGGTCAGGTGTACGCCCTGCGCAGTGGCCTGGCCGGCCTGGATGCCGACCAGCAGCGTGAGCGCCTGCAGCAGTGGCAACCACACTACGGCATCGCCCTGACCCTGCTCGACAAACCTCCCGCACTCGACGCGCAGGAACAGGTGGCCGTGAAGGCCGATGGTTTCATCGTGCGCGATCAATACCAGCAGGTCCTGCTGCCCATCGAGGGCAGCGATGGCCGCTGGCTGCACCTGCGCCTGCCTGGCGCGGTGCAGATGACGACGTACATGACCATCGCCGCCTACCTCAGCATCCTGCTGCTGGTGGGCGCCAGCCTGTACGCGTGGGTGCGCCTGCTCTGGCGCGACCTGGAAGCGCTGCGCCGGCATGCCGACCGCATCGGTTCGGGCGATCTGCAGGCACGTGCCCAGGTCTCGCCACGCTCGCAGATCCGGGTCATCGTCGACCACTCCAACCGCATGGCGGCACGCGTGGCCGAACTGGTGCAGCGCCAACGCGACCTGACCCATGCGATCTCGCACGAGCTGCGCACGCCGATCGCGCGCGTGGCCTTCGGCCTGGACCTGATGCAGGACAGCGATGACCGCGAACGCCGCGAACGGCTGGCGCGGGGCCTGCACGGCGATCTGGCCGAACTCAACCGGCTGGTCAGCGAACTGCTGGCTTACGAACGGCTGGAGCATCCCAGCGAGGGCGAGCCGATGCAGCGCATCGAAGCCAACGACTGGCTGCAGGCCTGCCTGGCCGATGCGCGCCGCGATGCCGAACGTGCCGGCGTGATACTGCGCGTGCAGCCCAGCGCGTTGCCACGGGTGGATGCCGAGCCGCGCCTGCTGCAGCTGGCACTCAGCAATCTGGTGGGCAATGCGCTGCGCCATGCGCGTTCGCAGGTGGAAGTCTCGCTGGTCGGTGTCAGCGGCCGCGCCTGCCTGCGTGTGGATGACGACGGTCCCGGCATTGCCGAAGCCGATCGCGAGAAGGTGATGCGCCCGTTCACCCGCCTGGATGACAGCCGCAGCCGCGATACGGGGGGCTTCGGCCTGGGCCTGGCCATCGTCAGCCGCATTGCCGTCCGCCACGGCGGCGAGCTTCGCATCAGCCGCGCCACGTTGGGCGGCGCGCGCATGGAAATGCACTGGCCGCTGGCTGCCAGCTGAACGCCCCTGGGCGCGATTACAGTTGATTACAACTCCCGCACAACTGCGGACGGATCGGTCGCCGGCGTATCGCCACGCTAGCGACCCTGCAGCACTCGCCGGATGCGCGTGCTGCCTTCCTCCCATTGTCGAGAGTTTCCATGTCCCAGCTTCGCCGTTCCCCCGCCCTGCTCTGCTTGGCCCTGTTGCCGCTGTTCGCCGCACCGATCGCCCACGCCAAGGATGACCACTGGACCTTCGAGGTCGCTGCCGGCGGTGGCGTGGCGCCGCGCTACAGCGGCAGCGAGGAGTATCGTGCGACGCCGTCGTTGTCCTTTGATGTCACCTCGCCGGGTGGATGGTTTCTGGGCACCAGTGGCATTGGCTGGGGCACCTCCATCGGCGAGCACACCCGCGTGCGCGCGTATGTCGGCGCCAGCGGCATCCGCAAGGAAAAGGACTCGCTGCTCGGCGGTTCCGACTTCCTGCGCGGCATGGGTGATATCGATGCCCGTCCCCTGGTCGGCGTCTCGGCTGGTTATACGCTGGGCGAAGCCGTGCTGAGCGGCTCCTGGCAGTTCACCCGCAAGGACGAGGACAAGGCAGAGAACGGCCTGGCCACCCAGCAGATCCATCTGAACCTGAGCATGCCGCTGTTCGACCTGGCCGGCGGCGTGGTCAGCGGCAGCGTGTCCACCGACTACGGCAACCGCGGCTACATGCAGACCTGGTACGGCGTCAGCCCGGAACAGGCGGCGCGCACCGGCTTTGCCGAGCACAAGCCAAAGGCCGGCCTGGTCAGTGCCGGTGTCGGCCTGAAGTGGAGCCACCGCGTGGGCCGCAACGGCAACTGGTACATCTCGGCCGAAGGCACGCGCCTGCTCGGTGATGCCGCCGACAGCCCGATCGTGCAGAAGGCGAACCAGTTCGGCTTGATGAGCGGCTATACGCACCGCTTCTGAGTGAGCGCCGGGCATGGCCCGGCCCACTTCGCAGGAAACGGGGCGCTGCGGCCAGGCAGCGCCCCGTGTGAATCACGCTTTGGCGAATACCAGGCGGCCGCCGTCGTTTCCGACTTCGATGGTATCGCCGTTGACGAAAGCACCCGACAGGATCTGCTGTGCCAGCGGATTCTCCAGCTGCGACTGGATTGCACGCTTCAACGGGCGCGCGCCATAGACCGGATCGAAGCCGACGTTGCCGAGCAGGTCGAACGCCGCATCGGAGACCGCCAGCTTCAACCCGCGCTCGGCCAGCCGCTTCTCAAGCCCACGCATCTGGATGCGCGCGATCTGCTTGATCTGCTGCTTGTCCAGCGGGTGGAACACCACGATGTCGTCCAGGCGGTTGATGAACTCCGGACGGAAGTGCGCCTGTACCACGCCCATCACCGCCGCCTTCATCTGCGTGTAGGCCTCCGGACTGTCGTCGGCGCTCATGTCCTGGATCTGGTGCGAGCCCAGGTTCGAGGTCATCACGATGACGGTGTTGCGGAAGTCCACGGTACGGCCCTGTCCATCGGTCAGGCGGCCATCGTCCAGCACCTGCAGCAGGATGTTGAACACATCCGGATGCGCCTTCTCCACTTCGTCCAGCAGTATCAGCGAGTACGGACGGCGACGCACGGCCTCGGTCAGGTAGCCACCTTCCTCGTAGCCGACGTAGCCCGGAGGCGCGCCGATCAGGCGGGCGACGCTGTGCTTCTCCATGAATTCGCTCATGTCGATGCGGATCATCGCGTCGGCACTGTCGAACAGGAATTCGGCCAGCGACTTGCACAGCTCGGTCTTGCCGACGCCGGTCGGGCCGAGGAACAGGAACGAGCCGGCCGGGCGATTCGGATCGGACAGGCCCGCACGCGAACGGCGCACGGCATCGGAGACGACCTTGATCGCTTCTTCCTGGCCGACCACGCGGTTGTGCAGCACCTCTTCCATGCGCAACAGCTTGTCGCGCTCGCCTTCGAGCATCTTGTTGACCGGGATGCCGGTCCAGCGCGATACGACTTCGGCAATCTCCTCGTCGGTCACGCGGTCCTGCACCAGCTTGAAGTCCTTGTGCTCGGCCTCCTGGGCCGCGGCCAGCTGCTTTTCCAGCTGCGGCAGCAGCCCGTACTGGATCTCGCTCATCTTGGCGAAATCCTGGCGGCGCTGCGCGGCCTCCAGCTCCAGCTTGGCCTGCTCGACCTGTTCCTTGATCTTGGTCGCGCCCTGCAGCGCGGCCTTCTCCGACTTCCAGATTTCATTGAGGTCGGAGAACTCGCGCTCCAGCCCGTCGATGTCGTTCTCCAGGTCGGCCAGGCGCTGCCGCGAGGCTTCGTCCTTCTCCTTCTTCAGCATCTCGCGCTGGATCTTCAGCTGGATCACCCGGCGCTCAAGGCGGTCCAGCTCTTCCGGCTTGGAGTCGATCTCCATGCGCAGTCGCGAGGCGGCTTCGTCCATCAGGTCGATGGCCTTGTCCGGCAGCTGGCGGTCGGTGATGTAGCGGTTGGACAACGTCGCAGCCGCGACGATGGCCGGATCGGTGATCTCCACGCCGTGGTGCACGGCGTACTTTTCCTTCAGGCCGCGCAGGATCGCGATGGTGTCCTCCACCGACGGCTCGCCCACGAACACCTTCTGGAAGCGACGCTCCAGCGCAGCATCCTTCTCGATGTACTTGCGGTATTCGTCCAGCGTGGTGGCGCCGATGCAGTGCAGCTCGCCGCGTGCCAGCGCTGGCTTCAGCATGTTGCCGGCATCCATCGCGCCATCGGCCTTGCCGGCGCCGACCATGGTGTGCAGTTCGTCGATGAACAGGATGATCTGGCCTTCGTTCTTGGCCAGGTCGTTGAGCACGCCCTTCAGGCGCTCCTCGAATTCGCCGCGGAACTTGGCCCCGGCAATCAGCGCGCCCATGTCCAGCGACAGCACGCGCTTGCCGCGCAGGCCTTCGGGCACTTCGTCGTTGATGATGCGCTGGGCCAGCCCTTCCACGATCGCGGTCTTGCCCACGCCGGGTTCGCCGATCAGCACCGGGTTGTTCTTGGTCCGGCGCTGCAGCACCTGGATGGTGCGGCGGATTTCCTCGTCACGGCCGATCACCGGGTCGAGCTTGCCGCTCTCGGCACGCGCGGTCAGGTCGATGGTGTATTTCTCCAGCGCCTGGCGCTGTTCCTCGGCATTCTCCGACTGCACGTTCTCGCCGCCGCGCAGCTTGTCGATCGCCGCCTGCAGGCGGGTCTTGTCGGCACCGGCGGCGCGCAGCGCCATGCCCAGCGTGCCGCCGTCGTCCAGCGCCGCCAGCACGAACCACTCGCTGGCAATGAAGGCATCCCCGTGCTGCTGGGCCAGCTTGTCGGTCTGGTTCAGCAGGCGCCCCAGGTCGTTGCCCATCGAGACGTTGCCAGCCTGGCCGGACACCTTCGGCAGCGCATCCAGCGCCTCGGTCAGGCGCTCGCGCAGCACCGGCACGTTCACCCCGGCCTGGGCCAGCAGCGGACGCGTGCTGCCGCCCTGCTGGTCCAGCAGCGCGCTGAACAGGTGAACCGGTTCGATGATGCTGTTGTCGCGGCCCACGGCCAGCGACTGTGCGTCTGCCAGCGCCTGCTGGAAACGCGAGGTGAGCTTGTCCATCCGCATTGCGAATCCTCATCGGTCATCAGGGCCGGCCCGCGCCGGCGATGCTGGAAAGATGCGGTTGCCCCACCCGGTTTCAAGGGTGGCTGCGACTGCACCCCGAGGCCAGTCAGGCTTCGGCCAGCATGCCGGAACCGGTGTGGTCGGCGCGTTGATCCCGATCAGTTCTACGCGGTGAACGGGCTCAGCGGGTGATCGCGCTGCGGATCGCCCGCAGCTGCTGCTTGACCGCCCGCGCCTGGGCGGCATCCATCCGCAGCAGCGCCTTCTGCCCGATCGAGCGCGACTGCAGGGTGGGATCGACAAAGCGGTAGCGGCCGCGTTCATCGCGCTGCACCGCCGGGGGCTGCGCCAGTTCCGGGGTGTCCAGCAGGTGGTCGATCACCGCGACCAGGCGGTCGTTGAAGTACCCGTCGGGCCGGCCCAGGTCCACATAGGCCTGCTGGATCAGCGGATAGAAGCGCTTGTAGGCGGTAGCCGTTGCCGCCGGGTCCAGCGCGGTGAAGGCCTGCACGTAGGGCGCATAGCGCGCCGCGTTGCTGGCGGCGATGCGTTCGCCACCCTCGCCCGGCTCGACCTGCAGGTTGCCCGGCAGCGGCCGCGCGGCCAGCGCAGTCGGCGGCACGCTGGGCTTGTCCACGTTGTCGAGCTGGGTAACCAGGCGCTGGATCAGGTGATCACGCAGCAGCAGGGTCAATGGCCCCTCGCCCTGGAACAACTGGCTCAATGCACCCCAGGCGGCCGTATCGCTGTCAGCCAGCTTGGGCAGCGCCGGATCGGCGGCGGCCTCGGTATCCAGCGGATGCTTGATCGCGGGCGGTGCTGGCGCGGGTTCCGCGGCCGCCTGCGGTTGTGGCGGCGCGCTGGTACTGGCGGGGGTTGATTGCACCGGCACCGAAACACCGTCTGCCAGGCGCTTCAGCTGATCGCGGAACAGCCAACCTCCCGCGCCACCGATTACCACCACGCCCAACACCCAGGGCCATACCGCCTTTCCACTCTGCATGATGCAGCACCTCGTTTCACACGCATGGTGAAGGTGTGACCCCACCGATTGCAGCCGGTTCCCCGCCTGTTCCGCTGCCGTTCGGGTTGAGGCCTGCAGCAAGGCCGTGCTCACACTTGCTTTGCATGCAGCGCGCGAGGCTGTGAGCCTTGTTCTGTGGAGGCACTGCCATGCAGTACGCGCTGTATTACTGGACCGGCATCCAGGGCCGTGGCGAGTTCGTGCGGCTGGCGCTGGAGGATGCCGGTGCCGACTACATCGACATGGCGCGGGTGCACGGCGATGCGGTGATGCAGCCGTTTCTCGATGGCAGCAGTGAAGGTGCGCAGCCCTTCGCGCCGCCATTCCTGAAGGCGGGCCGCCAGGTCATTGCACAGGTCGCCGCGATCCTGGATTTCCTCGGCCCGACGCTGGACCTGGTGCCGCATGCGGCCTCGCGGCGGGTGCAGGCGCTGCAGTTGCAGCTGACCATCGCTGATCTGGTAGCCGAGGTGCACGACACCCACCATCCAATTGCTGCATCGAAGTACTACGAGCAGCAGAAGACCGAAGCCAAGGCACGGGCCGCCTCCCTGCGTGGCGAACGGCTGCCGAAGTTCCTCGGCTACTTCGAGCAGGTGCTGGCCGCCAATGGTGGCCGCCACGCACTGCGCGAGCATTCCTATGTAGATCTGTCGCTGTTCCAGCTGCTGAGCGGGCTGGACTACATGTTCCCGCGCCGCATGCAGGCGCTCGGCCCCACCCTGCCCCTGCTGCGTGCGCTGCAGGAGCGGGTGGCAAAGCGGCCGAACATCGCCGCCTATCTGGCTTCGGAGCGGCGGTTGCCGTTCAACACCAACGGCATCTTCCGCCACTACCCGGAACTGGATGGAGAGCGGTAGTGCCGGCCGCTGGCCGGCAGCTGCACGATCCGACCGAAGCCCATGAGGATGCCGGCCAGCGGCCGGCACTACCGTTGGGTCAGTTGTTTTCACCCAGCGGCTGCACCGGCTGCTTCTGCAGCGAAAGCAACCCCAGCAGCAACGCCAGTGCCACGTAGGCACCAGCGAACTGCCAGCTGATGATGCGCGCCAGGCCGTCCAGCTCCCACGGCAGGTAGATGCCACCACGCGGATCCACCGAGTGGATCAGGCCGAACAGGGTCAGCACCGCAGCCACCAGCAGGAAGCCGCAGGCACGGCGCAGGCGGCCATCGACCATCGCCGCCACCGCCGAAATCCACAGCATCGAGGTGATGATGAAGCCGTTGCCGAGGGTGAAGATCACCGCCAGCTCGGGCAGGCCATGGCCGTCGAGCTTGGTCAGCAGCTGCGGCAGCTGGTCCGGCGCGATCCAGCCGGGTGCCTTGATCGCCAGCAGGTACGCCACCGACGGCAGGAAACCGAACACCATCGCACCGGTGTGGTGACGCGGCGTGGCCTGGAAGGCCTGGGTGGTGATGTCGATGGCCACGTACACGATGATCGGTGCCAGCACCGCCAGCGGCAGCCACTGCACCAGCCCGGAGATGATGCCGAGCATGCCGCCGATGCCGACGAACAGGCCGGTCAGTAGCGTGTAGCCGCTGCGCGCACCCATGTGCTTGTAGGCCGGCTGGCCGATGTAGGGCGTGGTCTGCGCCACGCCGCCACAGACGCCGGCCACCAGCGTGGCCACCGCTTCCACCAGCAGGATGTCGCGGGTGCGGTAGTCGTCGCCGGCTGCGCGCGCGCTTTCAGAGACGTTGATGCCACCGACCACCATCAGCAGGCCGAACGGCAGCAGCAGCGGCAGGTAGGTCATCGCGGTGGGCAGGCCGTCGAGGAAGCCCAGTGTCGGCAGCGGCAGCACCACCTGCGGCGGCACCCACTCCGGTACATGGAAGCCGGGTGCGCCCAGCCCGGCCAGGCCGAGGCCGTAGTACAGCACGGTGCCGAACACGAAGGCCAGCAGCACGCCCGGGCCACGCACCGGCAGCTTTCCCTTGGCGATCAGCACGTACAGCAGCAAACCGAGCGTGGTGAAGCCGACCAGCGGCGAGCGCAGCGTTTCCAGCAGCGGCAGCAGGCCCATCAGCACCAGCGCGATGCCGGCAATGGAACCCAGCAGCGCGGCACGCGGCAGCGCGCGGGTGACCGCTTCGCCGAAGAACGACAACACGAACTTGAGCACGCCCATGATGACCAGCGCGGCCATGCCCAGCTGCCAGGTGGCGATGCCCGCAGCGTGCGGGTCCATGCCCTGCTGCTTGAACGCGATGAAGGCCGGGCCGAGCACCAGCAGCGCCATGCCGATGCTGGTCGGTGCATCCAGGCCGAGCGGCATGGCGGTGACATCGTCGCGGCCGGTACGCGCGGCCAGCCGGCGCGCCATCAGGGTGTACAGCAGGTTGCCGACCAGCACGCCGAAGGCGGTGCCGGGGAACATGCGGCCGAACACCACGTCGGCGGGGAACTGGAAGATCCCGACCAGGGCCATGGCGATGAAGCCGAGGATGGAGAGGTTATCGACGACCAGGCCGAAGAAGCCGTTGAAGTCGCCGGCGACGAACCAGCGACGCGGTGCGGCGGAAGCGGGAGCGGACATGGAAGGGGCGGTGGGGGGTGGGGACCGCCGATGGTAGGCCCAGCGGGGCCAGCGCGCCAATTCCGTCGTGGAATGATGGGTTCCAGCCAACGGCGGAGCCCCTCGTGGCTGGGTTGGTCGCGGACGGCGGACCTCAGGGGGTGGGC